>NZ_JBGSXF010000685.1:0-2993 GCF_041751555.1 Persicitalea sp.
CAAATATCCCGTGAAAATCGTCGGACTTCTCCATCACGACCTTATCGGGCATTTGGAATGCTAATATTGACATAGTCTTGTGTCCTTTTTTATGTAGTAAATGACGGTTGATCAGGCCGTCGTTACCTTTTGCGATCGCAAGCGGCTTATTAATTGTGAATGAGTGAATTGTGAATGAGTGAATATTGCTTTCGCCAGATCTCTATCTATTCTCTCATTCACTCAATCACTCATTCAAAATTATTTTCGCGAAATTACTTCGAGTAAAGCTCGACGATGAGCTGCTCGTTGACATTCTCGGGGATTTGGTCGCGCTCGGGAAAGGCAATAAACTTACCAGTCATTTCCGAACCTTCCCATTCCAGCCAGTTGAAGCGCCGCGCCGAATGGCCGCTCAGGCTATTCGTAATGGCTTCCAGTGACTTCGATTTCTCCCTTACTGTGATAGTCTGCCCCGGACGGAGCGCGTAAGAAGCGATGTTGACAATTTCGCCATCCACCATAATGTGCTTGTGCGAAACCAATTGCCGGGCGCCACGGCGCGTGGGCGCAATGCCCAAACGGTACACCGTATTGTCGAGACGTGCCTCGCAGAATTGCAGCAAGTTTACGCCCGTGATGCCGTCCTTCACCGCCGCGCGGTGGAAAACATTTCTAAATTGTCTTTCCAAAATGCCGTAAGTGTATTTCACCTTCTGCTTCTCCGCCAATTGCAGCGAATATTCCGACTTCTTGGAGCGACGTCCGCGACCATGTTGGCCGGGAGGATAATTCTTTTTGGTCAGCGCCTTGCTAGGACCCATGATGGGTTCACCAAAACGCCTCGATATTTTTGCCTTGGGACCTGTATAACGTGCCATGTATTATTTATAAAAATGAAGCATCTGTCAATTGTGCAATCCCAGTTCCTAAATTGCCACTTGGGTCAGATGCTGTAATAGAACTAATTAAACTCTGCGGCGCTTGGGTGGGCGACAGCCGTTGTGGGGCAATGGCGTGATGTCACGAATCGTCGAAACCTCGATGCCTGTATTCTGGATCGTACGGATCGCCGACTCACGGCCTGAACCGGGACCCTTCACGAATACCTCCGCCTTGCGCATTCCCAAATCATACGCTACCTGGGCGCAGTTCTGGGCTGCCGTCTGGGCAGCGTAAGGGGTGTTTTTCTTAGAACCACGGAGGCCCATTTTGCCCGCCGAAGCCCAGGAAATCACCTGGCCGCTATTATTGGTAATCGAAATAATGATGTTGTTGAACGAAGCCTTGATGTGAACCTGACCCACGGACTCGACAACCACCACCCGTTTTTTCGCCTTGTCTTTTCTTTTATTTTGTGCCATTGATAGGATTGGTTAACGGCGGCGAACCGCCGCCTACCGATTATTTCGTGACTTTCTTCTTGTTGGCTACCGTCTTCCGCTTGCCCTTCCGCGTCCGCGAGTTATTCTTGGTGCGTTGTCCGCGCAATGGCAAACCTTTCCGGTGGCGCAGTCCGCGATAACAGGCGATGTCCATCAAACGCTTGATGCTCAGCTGCACTTCCGATTTCAGCGCGCCTTCCACCTTATACTCGTTGGCGATGATGTTACGCACCGCGCCCGATTCTTCATCGGACCAGTCGGCGGTTTTCTTATCTGGTGAAACCCCCGCTTTTTCCAAAATCGTCTGAGCGGCGCTGCGGCCGATTCCGAAGATGTAGGTGAGGGCGATGTCGCCTCTTTTGCGGTCGGGAATATCTACTCCTGCAATACGTGCCATATAATTAACCTTGTCTTTGTTTGAAACGGGGATTCTTTTTGTTGATGACGTAGATCTTGCCTTTGCGGCGGATGATCTTGCAGTCCTCACTGCGTTTCTTAACCGATGCTTTGACTTTCATTTTTATTAAGGATTTGCAGCCGGATGCCCGGCCGACGTTCTTGAACTATTACTTGTAACGATACACGATGCGCGCTTTGGTCAGGTCGTAGGGCGACATTTCCAGTTTCACGCGATCACCGGGTAGGATTTTGATGTAGTGCATTCTCATTTTACCGGAGATATGCGCGATTACTTCATGTTTATTTTCCAATTCGACCCGGAACATGGCGTTCGAAAGTGCTTCGAGGATTACGCCGTCCTGTTCGATGGATGCTTGTTTGGCCATTCTTTACTTTAATCTAATTTTAGGAGGCGACAACCATTAAACTGGTGTCTGCCGTGACTGCTTCTATGTATTCAAATGTGGTCAGAATTTCAGGCTGACCTTTCCTGACGGCGACGGTGTGTTCAAAGTGCGCCGATGGTTTGCGGTCGGAAGTGCGGATGGTCCAGCCATCTTTTTCCTGCACCACGCTTTTCTTACCCAAATTAATCATGGGCTCGATGGCCAGAACCATCCCGTCTTTCAACTTGATGCCCTTGCCCCGCTTGCCGTAATTGGGAACCTCGGGACTTTCGTGAAGGCTCTTGCCAACGCCGTGTCCCACCAATTCCCGGACAACCGTGTAATTATATTTCTCGACGTAGTTCTGAATAGCGTATCCAATATCACCGATCCGCATTCCGTCGCGGGCTTTTTCAATGCCGAGGTAAAGCGACTTTTTGGTTCTTTCCAACAAAGCCAAAACCTCTTGCGAGACTTCACCTACGGGGTAAGTGTAGGCGCTATCGCTGTGGAACCCGTTCAGTTTGACACCGCAGTCGATTGATATAATATCGCCGCTCCGCAGTTCGTAACCGCTGGGAAAACCGTGAACGACTACTTCATTCACTGAAATGCAAAGGGCGGCGGGAAAGCCGTTGAATCCCTTAAACGATGGAATTCCGTGGAAATCGCCGATATACTCCTCAGCAACTCGATTCAACTGCCGGGTGGTAATGCCGGGTTTTACCCATTTAGCCACTTCGGCGTGCGCTTTACCAAGAACCTGAGCACTCACTTTGATTAACTCAATCTCCTGATCTGTTTTCAGGTAGATCATCGGTTAAACGGCTAGGCTTTCGGCTCG
>NZ_JBGSXF010000686.1:0-7284 GCF_041751555.1 Persicitalea sp.
TCATCAAGAGAGGCTTTCAAATCTTTGCGCTCTTCTTCCAGTTCGGCTTTGCGTTTTTCCCAACGGGCCTTTTCATTAGCTGATGCCTTCTCAATTTCAGCGTCAGCCTCCTCAATCTTCTTGTCGAGCTTGTCCACACCGTCATTAATGTCGTCGCGCAGTTCGTTACGTCCTTGCTCGAATTCGTCGCCCAAATTGTCGGCGGCGTCTTCCATGTCTTCGCCTACCTGCTCAGTGGTATCTTCGGCGTCGTTCTGAGCCTCGTCGGTGCAGGATGTGAACGTGAGAGTGGCACCCAGCATGAGGGCTGAAACCATCAGTGTTACTTTTTTCATTTTTTTGTAATGTTAATTGATGTTAATAGTAAACCAAAATTCTTCTAAATTTCGATCTTGCCGCAAAGATAACTAAAATCAGATCAAATGGTGAAGCGGGGCCGATGAAAGATTGTGTGGAAACCTATGCTCACATTGAACGTATAGGGTATCGAACTACCCAATTAAAAGTATTTCTCGAATCTCAGCAATCGACCTATTCCGGTCAACGTTTTGGCTTGGGAATTGTAACGCGAAAAATTACTAATCTCAGGAAGCGATGATTTCTTTCAATACCGGTACTTCTGATATGTCACGACCCGTGCGTGTGTGCGCCACGATGATAATCATCACACTAACGGTGTATTGGCTTATCATTCTTCAGCCTTTCCTAGTACCGTTGCTGGTATCGGTTCTGCTGTCCATCCTGGTTTCGCCCATAACGCTTCAGCTTGAAGACCGGGGCATGAAAAGGATTCCCGCTATTGCTCTGACTCTCACCTTGTTCTTGGGTCTTATCGCCGGCATACTATATGTGTCCTTCATGCAGATTTCCGACATGATAGATATGTGGCCGACCTTTTACAAGAAGGCAAACGTCACTTTTCAGCAATTCGAGCTTTGGGTCGGCCAATCCTTCGGATTACAGACCAGTACACAAATTGACGACTTAGAGAATATATCGGCTAAGTTGCTGCAAAACACGGGATC
This sequence comes from Persicitalea sp., assembly GCF_041751555.1. NCBI lineage: Bacteria > Pseudomonadati > Bacteroidota > Cytophagia > Cytophagales > Spirosomataceae > Persicitalea > Persicitalea sp. The sequence goes on from NZ_JBGSXF010000686.1 coordinate 1,026, forward strand.
GTCAGCGTTACTCACCACTACGGCTATTTTAGCTGATATTGCCCTGATTCCGCTGTACATGTTCTTTATGTTGTACTACCGTACTTTTTTCTGCAACTTCTTGTACAATTTGCTGGGAGAGAAGGAGAAGAAGCGTGTCAATCGAATACTATTTCGTATTTACGACGTCATCCACAACTATTTGGCCGGGCTGTTCACGGTGATGGTGATCGTAGGAACTATGAATACTATTACACTTCTGGTTTTCGACATTCAATACGCGGTCTTCTTCGGCTTCTTTGCGGCCTTACTTTTGCTTATTCCATACGTCGGAGTGATCATTGGCTCATCTCTTCCTATCATGATGGCACTGGTTACCAAAGATTCAGCCATGTATGCAGTAGGGGTAGGGGCAGTTTTTCTTTTTATTCAATTTTTGGAAGGTAACTTCATCACACCTTATATAGTGGGTTCCAAGATTAGCATCAATCCGTTGATGGCTATCGTGGCCTTACTCTTGGGCGGGATGATGTGGGGAATTCCTGGAATGATACTAGCCTTACCCTCAGTGGCCATTCTCAAAGTCATTTTCGACCATTCCGAAAGGCTCCAGGCATTCGGTTACGTTCTGGGCGAACCTAAGGGCAACGAAAAAGACGTGTTTTTTGAAGGGGAACTAGTTAGAGATGACGACATCGACCCAGTGGAGCCAGGGACAGGAGTCGAAGAAACGTTAACTTCACAGGTTGTGTGAACCGATATAGGTCGACATTGTCAGTTACTTACCTACTCTTACCTTGTGATCGTTCAGTATGCGTTGAATTTCGACAAAACTGATCGGCTTATCCATGAAGAAATCAACACCTTTTTCGATGGCCTCCTCCCTCAAATTAGTCATTGCACTCATCATAATGATCTGCAAGTCTCCGAATTCCTTGATATGACCAATCGCATTGATTCCTTTCCCGTCTGGTAAGTTGTTGTCCAAGAAAACTAAGTCAGGTCGTAACTCATCGATGTAGAGAAGACCATCGTGAAGCGTAGTGGCAGTTTTGACTATATTAGCTGCAGTTTTTCGTCGCAGAAAATTGCTTATAAGCTGTCCAAGCTCTACTTCATCTTCGATAATGACGACTTTCATAGGCTCAAATTAAATGGTGTTAATCGTATATCGGGGGAGGCGGTCTCTAAAACAGATGGAAGTCATCGGGTTCATGATCTTACGAATTAAATAATCCTGCCATTACACATTATCGCAATGATCGGACAAAGCTTGTCCACTCGTAAGAATGGCTATTCGATCTGTGTAAAAAATTGCCCAACCGCCTAATCCTCTGACAGATTGTCGTGGCTAAAGGGTACTGGTATAAGTTTTTACGATGCATTGAGGTATATTTGATGTAATACACCTACAATTTTTATCTAGTCAATCATTAAAACCAAAGAAACATGAAGAACAGCAAAGTATTTTTCAGCGTATTTATCGCTGCTGCCGTTGGAGCGACCGTTGGAATGCTCTTCGCCCCTGAAGATGGGGACAAAACTCGCAAGAAAATCAAGAAGTCGGCTAACCAATGGGCAAATGAGGCTCTTGAGGCGCTGGAGAAAGGCAAGGTAAAGGTACAGGACACCGCTGACCGTGTGATGAGCAAAGCTTCAGGCTTGAAGAACGATGCTATCGATGCCGCCGATGATACGCTGGATGAAGCTAGAAGCACCGTCAACAAAGCCAAGTAATGACGGAATGCAGCTTTGCCAAATAAAAGAGGTAACACTACGCGCAAAACTAGTGTTACCTCTTTTGGTAACAGCGGAGCGGGAATTTTCACTTATCTAAAAACAACTGACTTATGATTTTGAAAGATGCAAAAGAAAAAGTGGAGCTTACCTACCAACACCTCATTGATTATGCCGAAGCCCGCTGGAATCTGATCGCCCTGGATGTATCCGACAAATCGGCAAACATCGTGACTTCTATCATTGTGGGAATAGTGTTGGCGATTTTGGGTTTGTTCTTCTTGGTCTTCGCCAGTATTTCCTTGGCGTTGTGGTTAGGCGACTTGACCAATAGTACTGCTTTAGGTTTTTTGCTGGTTGCAGTCATCTACGGCTTGATAGCTGCCCTGATGTACGCCAACCGCAACAAATGGCTTTTCTTGCCATTGATGAATACTTTTTTGAGAAAACTTTACCGAAATCAAGATGATAAACTCATATGAAGATCTAAAAGCGCAACGAGCCAAAGCGCACAATGATTTGCAGTTGGCTAAGTCGCAGCTTACCGCAGATCAGCGGGAATGGAAAGAAGGGACAAAACCTTTGGCGATCGTTTCGTCGGTGGCCCAAAAAATGGTGAAGACCAAAACGAGTAAGAAGGGAATTGTAGGTACGGGCGTTCAAATGGGAATAAATACCTTGCTGGCAAAAACGGTTCTCAAAAGGTTACCGTTTCCCTTTAACCACTTTGTACCTCACATGGCTCAGAACCTGGCTTTCAACTACGCGGACACTTATGGCCGGCAGGGTTTGATCAAGGTATTACACTGGGTGAAAGATATTACTGAAGAAGATGATGAAGTAGCCGAAACGACCGAATTGGTAGTGGTCGAACCTGTGTTGCCACCCGCCGTCATCGAAACCTCCGCAGAAACATTACCAGTCCCGGCAGAGGAGAAGGAAAAATCCTCGACTGTACTCACGCCACCCGCTTTTACAACCAACGAACACGGTGACACGATTCCTTTACGGGATCAGGCTAGGGAGTAGTGGCGGTGTTGAGCCAGAAGTCGCTTATTTTCTTTACTACCTCCTTCAGGTGTTCATAACTGGAGGGCTTCACGACGTAACTATTCGCCCCGAGTTCGTACGAAGAGAGAATGTCATCGGGCGCTTTGGAAGTACTAAAAACGATAATCGGGATTTTGCTTAATTCCCTGTTAGATTTTAAGGCGCGCAGAACCTCTCTGCCGTCTTTTTTTGGCATATTGAGATCCAGCAAAATAAACCGAGTTCTGCCCTCGGCGGGGGTGGAAGTAAGATGTTCTAAAAGTTGTTCGCCGTCCTCGAAAAACATCATCTCATGATGTATACCGTTGTCTTCAAAAGCGGCCTGCACCAAGAAGCGGTCATCAGCGTCATCGTCGGCCATCAATATGTTGAAAACTCCCATTCTATTCTGCTAAGGGGTTGGTGAAGTCTTGGGCAAATGTACGTAAAATCTTGCGCCTTCACCTTCCTCTCCGTCAGCTGTGATATAACCGTTGTGGTTGTCAACTACCTTGCGGCAGATGGCCAGTCCAATTCCCGATCCCTGGTAAGAGTTTTGTCCGTGCAGTCGCTGGAAGATGGTGAAAATCTTCTCAGCATATTCCATTCGGAAGCCAATTCCATTGTCCTTTATTACGACAGTATAAAATATCGTATCTGCCTGTGACTCCCGCACTCCCATGATGTCACTCCCCAAATTTTCCGAAACGGAAATGTCAATTACGGGCAAAATGTCTCTTTTGCAGTACTTTATCGAATTGATGATAACATTTTCGAACAATTGCGCTAGTTGATTACCGTAACCCGTTACCACGGGTAGTCTTTGCGATCTTATAATTGCTCTACTCTCTTCAATTTTCGATTGTAGGGTATTTTTCACCTCCTGAAGTATTTCGTTCAGATCTACCTCTTCGATCTCACGCGAGGTATCGATGCTGCGGGAAAATGAAAGTAAGTCATCGATTAGCATTTGCATACGGATGGCTGACTTCATTATTTTTTCCAATATTTCATGAGACTCTTCCGTCAAACTTTTGTTGCTTTTTGTCTTCAACAGGTCAGCGAAGGAGCGTATTTTGCGAAGCGGTTCCTGTAAATCGTGCGAAGCGACGTAAGCAAACTGCTCGAGTTCGGCGTTGGAGCGGTTAAGGTTCTGTACTTGGTTTTCCAACTCTGCTCGGTAGTGCTTGTTGCGTTTTAACTCCCGCTCCAAAAGCAAAAATGAGGAGAGCAAAAAGAGCAGTGCAACGCCCATGATCGCCCAGTTGAACCTAAATATTTGCTGCTTGTAGTTATCCCGGTTAAGTACTCGCTCCCGCATGAGCTCTTTTTCAACTGAGGCAATCTGATCCAGAATCGAGTTCAGGTTCTCGGTTCTGCTTGACCCATTTCTAAGTAGGTCAAACTTGAGCCTCTCGTCGAATTGGCTTGGGTCTGAATAGCCGAAATTCTCTACTAGTTTTGCGTATACTTTAAAGGAAGACTTTAGCGAGTCTATTGTGACCTGTTGTACTGAATCGTCCTCAGTTAACTCAGCTAAATAATTCATCTTGACAGGAATGGAAGCTAGCTTTCTGAGCATCCCATCCCGATTTGCCGAATCGGACATGATCAAATACCCTCTCCCAAAATAAGTCACCTGATAAAGTTTCATTCGGATGTCCTGTACGTTTTCAAGAACATCATGGGTGTGGTCCACGCGCTCGGAATAGTAGACAAGCTCCTGATTGATGGAATGATAGCTGAGCGAAAGGACTACAATCAGAAAAACGGAGATAGCAAACAAAAACCGAGTAGCCCAGTATAGTTGCGCATCATTAAGATAGCGTTTCATTAGATGACTCTTCGGCGAATTGTTCATGATTAGTGCAAAGCTGTCGAATAATCTGCACGAATCTACTCAATTTGAGAAAAATGATACCCAAATTTTTTATCTTACAAAAAATTGTCCAGGAACACCGGGGGACGAAAATGTTTATCCCCCTAAACCATGACGGCGTTTTGGGGTTGTACTCAAACACTTCGGAAATCAGCCGTCTAAAAACGCAGGCCAATGCCATCTTGCTGGAACCGATTTTTTTAACGAAGTTCAAAATTTACCTACACAAAACGACATGCAGAGACAAGCGCAGGTTCAACGCCAGACGTTAAAGTACTCCCCCCTCCAAATCCAGATGCTGAACTTACTGCACCTTACCACTCTGGAACTCGAGAACCGAATCAAGGAAGAAATGGAGGAGAATCCGGTGTTGGAGGAGGGAAAGGATGAAGCCGCCAAGGAAAAAGAGGATCTGGACGAAACTCCTGATAAGGGCGAAACCGTAGGCACCGGGAACGACGAAGCACCCGAGGTGCAAGACTACCATGATTGGGATGAAATCATGGATAACGACATTCCCGACTACAAGACTTATGCTAATAACTATTCGCCTGACGACGAAGTGTATACACGTCCGATGGTTGAGTTGACCTCTTTCCGCGATGAACTGAAAGAGCAAATTCATTTCCTGAGCCTCAACGAAAGACAGCAACTTATCGCTGATTTTATTCTTGATTCGCTGGACGAAGACGGTTTCCTGCGCCGCGAGTGCGATATCATTGCCGACGATATATCGTTCGCTAACAGCCTTTACATTAAGTCCGAAGAGGTGGAGGAGATGCTGCACCTCATTCAGCAACTCGAACCAGCGGGTATTGCGGCCCGCGATTTAAAAGAAAACCTGGCTCTTCAGCTTGATCGCCGCAATGAAGATACGCCCCAATTTAAGTTAGCTAAGAAACTCGTGAGCGATCATTTTCACGAACTGGGTACGCGCAACTACGACAAGATTATCAGAACGCTGGAAGTAGAAGAAGATGAGTTGAAAGACGCTCTACAAGTGATCGTATCGCTCAACCCCAAGCCGGCTTCCGGCCTGCGCAGCGATTCCACTCTGAACCATTCCATCAAGCCTGATTTCCTGATGCGCTACCTGAACGATGGGGATATCGAAGTTCAGCTTGCTTGGGGCAACAGCCCTGCACTGCGCATGAACCGGGTTTTCACCAAAATGGCAGAAGAAAAAAACGATCGGGCTACCCGGCAGTTTTTGAAAAATAAAATTAACTCGGCTAAATGGTTCATAGATGCCATCAAACAGAGGGAAAATACGATGCTGAATACGATGAAGGCCATTGTGAAGCTGCAATACGATTACTTCCAAACCGGAAACATCAAAAAGTTGCAGCCCATGATTCTCAAGGATGTGGCCGAGATTATTGACATGGACATATCGACGGTGTCGCGGGTGACAACCAACAAGTATGTGCAGACGCCATTTGGCATTGTTTTGTTAAAGGACCTTTTCACAGAAGGCGTCGCGCGTGAGGACGGAACCGAAGTCTCCAACCGCGCCATTCAGGAAGCAATCAGAGAAATAGTGGAAGCGGAAGACAAGCGCAATCCTTTCAACGACCAGCAGATCACCGACCTTCTGGCGAAGCGTGACTACCTGGTAGCGCGCCGAACGGTGGC
>NZ_JBGSXF010000687.1:0-4492 GCF_041751555.1 Persicitalea sp.
CGCTCAGGAAATCGCAGTTCAGGTTCACGGAGGTATAGCCGTACTCGCGGCCCAGCATGAAAACCATCATGCCGACCACTTCGTCCATGATCGCGGCGGCGGCTCCCCCGTGTAGCACGCTCATCGGATTAGTCATTTCCTCCCGTACTATAAACTCCACGCTGATTTTCCCATATTCCACTGCCCGCAGGGTGCCGTTGAGCCAGCGGCCCAGGGGAGAGATGCTGTCGCTCAAATCTTGGCCAATGCGAGCGCGGAAAAAGTCAAGACGGGGGTTCGATTGGGGGTTCTCACTCATGCAAAAAGAAAGGTTGGGGAAATATTAAGTTTGGGGTTAGACTAGCCAATAATAGGAATAATCGTAGAATATCACCCTGAAAAGTGCATAAATGGTGTATTTTATTACGGAGGTCTAAAAGGTTCTCCTTACCTTTGGGCGATTTTTCAGGGCCGATAGCCCAGCTGAATGGAACCCTCCCTCGAACCTATGAACTACGACCTGTCGCAAATCCCTGACCGCACTGCAAAACCCCGCGAAAACGGCATCACGATGGTGATGGACAAGGGGTTGAGCGTCCGCGAAGCGGAAGATATGCTTTCGACCTCCCACCCGCACATCGACATCGTTAAACTGGGCTGGGCGACTACTTTCGTGACGCCCGATCTTGATAAAAAACTGGACGTTTACCGCGCGGGCAACATACCCTTTTATTTCGGCGGTACGCTCTTCGAAGCATTTGTGGTACGCAACCAGTTCGACGACTTCCGCCGTCTGATCGACCGATACAAGCTGCAATACGCCGAGGTTTCGGACGGTTCTGTGGAGATGCCCGCCGATGAAAAGTGCGAGTACATCCGTACGCTGGCCAAGCAGGTGACAGTACTTTCAGAAGTAGGTTCCAAGGATGAGGAGAAGATTATCCCGCCCTACAAATGGATTCGGCTCATGCGGGCCGAACTGGAAGCCGGGGCCTGGAAAGTGATCGGCGAAGCCCGCGAGGCGGGCAATGTCGGCCTGTTCCGGGCGAGCGGCGAAGTACGGCAAGGACTGGTCGAAGAAATTCTGACCGAGATACCCAGCGAAAAAATTCTCTGGGAAGCTCCCCAAAAAGCGCAACAGGTTTGGTTTGTCAAACTGCTAGGCGCGAACGTCAACCTGGGCAATATTGCCTCCAACGACATCATTCCGCTCGAAACCATCCGTTTAGGATTGCGGGGTGACACTTTCACTCATTTTCTAGATCAAGAAACCCAACAAAAATGGAAATTATCAGCCAAATAGTCGATTTCTTCCTGCACCTCGACAAGCATCTGTTCGATATAATTGAGGAATATGGTACGCTTACGTACCTCATCCTGTTCCTGATCGTGTTTGCCGAAACGGGGCTGGTGTTTATGCCACTATTGCCCGGCGACTCGCTGCTGTTTGCGGCGGGCGCACTAGCCGCTTCCACGGGTGCGCTGAATGTCTGGCTCATTATTGTACTGCTTATCATCGCGGCACTGCTGGGCGACAATGTCAATTACTTTGTAGGTAAATATCTGGGCACCCAAATCAAGCAGCGCGAACGGGTACTTTTCCTGAAGCGCGAATACCTGGAACGCACCGAGGCGTTTTACGCCAAGCACGGCGGCAAGACAGTCATCATGGCCCGTTTCATTCCCATTATCCGCACGGTGGCGCCCTTCGTGGCCGGGGCGGGCAGCATGGAATACGGTAAGTACATCGGTTATTGCATCGCGGGGGCACTGTTGTGGGTACCGACGCTGACTCTGCTGGGGTACTTTTTTGGAAATATTACTTTTGTAAAAGAAAATTTCGAACTGGTTATTTTCGGCATCATTGGGTTGTCGGTCCTGCCGATTTTGTGGGGTTTTATCAAGTCAAAATTCCTCACGCCCAAGGCAGTATAAGGGGGTCAACGGTTAACGGTCAACGGTTAAACGGCGTTCTACGCCATCCTTTTGTAGTCGATGGTATTCCGCGTAACGTTGACCATTAACCTTTAACCATTAATCCAATTAAGCATGAACCAATACGGACTGATTGGCTACCCCCTCACCCACTCTTTTTCCAAGAAGTACTTTGGCGAAAAATTCGAGCGGGAAAAGATAAAGGGTAGCCGCTACGATTTGTTTGAATTAAAAACGATCGATGAATTACCCGCCCTACTCACCAATACCGCCAACTTGCACGGTCTGAACGTGACAATCCCCTACAAGCAAAAGGTGATCCCTTTCTTGGATGGGCTAGACGAGTACTCTGCCAAGCGAATCGGTGCAGTAAATACGATCAAGATTTACGCCGACGGCTCCACCAAGGGCTTCAATACTGATTATTACGGCTTCCGACAGTCGGTTTCCGAGTGGCTCGACCGTCGGGGTGAGTCCTGCGACGGCATGAAAACACTGGTACTGGGAACAGGCGGCTCTTCCAAGGCCATCGTAGCCGCGCTCACCGACTTGAAAGCAAACCCACAGCTGGTGTCGCGTAAGCCCGAAGATAACGAAATAGGCTACGACGACCTGACGGAAGAAATCATGACGGAACATCGGCTCATCGTAAACACGACCCCGCTGGGTATGTTCCCCAATGCGGAAACTTGCCCGCCCATCCCCTACGAGCTGATTACTCGCCGTCATTTTCTGTATGATTTGGTGTATAATCCCGTAGACACGGTTTTCCTCCAAAAAGGAGCCGAGCAAAAAGCTGCCACGCACAATGGCTTGAAAATGTTACAACTACAAGCTGAAAAAGCCTGGGACATTTGGACGCAGGAAGGAGACTTATGGAATCGATGATCCTGACCAACGCCACGCTGTTTACGGGCGAGGCCGTCCTGCCTGACCACGCCTTGTGGCTGGAAGCAGGCAAAATTCGCGCGGTAATGCCGACGACCGAACTACCCGAAGGCGTCCCGACACGCGACATGAACGGGGCGTGGCTCGTGCCTGGCTTCGTGGATTTCCAGCTTTACGGTGGCAGCAACGGTTTCCTCACGCGCGACGGCTCGGTGGCATCGTTAATTAACATGCGCGAAACGCACTTGCAGGACGGCACCACAACCATTGTGCCGACGGTTTACTCAACTACCAAAGAGCGGATTTTGGCGGCGGTTGAGGCGATTCGGGATTACTGGCAAGAAGGGCGCACCGGGGTCGCTGGGTTGCACGTAGAAGGCCCGTTCATCAGCCAACCCAAGCGCGGAGCGCACAGCGAAGCGATGGTGAGGCCTCCCAGCCGCCTGGAACTGACGGAGTTGATTGAAAAAGGGAAAGATGTGATCAAGGTCATGACTATCGCCCCCGAATGCTTTGACAATGAATTACTGGATTTGCTCAAAACTACCAGTTGGGCCATCGCTGCTGGCCACACCAACGCGACCTCGGAGCAGATGAAGGCTTTTTTTGACAAAGGTTTCCATCTCGTCACGCACCTTTACAACGCCATGCGGCCGATGGAAAGCCGCGAACTAGGCGTAGTCGGCACCATTTTCGACCGCGACGACGTCCACGCCAGCCTGATTGCCGATGGCTTTCACTGTGACTTCGGGGCGATTCGGATTGCCAAGAAACTACTGGGAGATCGTCTTTTCCTGATTTCGGACGCGACTTTTGCCAAGTACGAAGGGACGCGTTTCGAGTTCGAGGGCTTCGTCACTAACTACGATGGCGAGCGCTTCACCAATGATGAGGGGCTGTTGGCAGGATCGTGCATTACGCTGTTGGATGCGGTACGGAATTGTGTTCAAAAAGTGGGCCTAGCCCCGGAAGAGGTATTCAGGATGGCCTCGACCTACCCAGCTCGGCAACTTGCCATGGATGACCGTATTGGACATCTCAAACCGGGCTACACGGCGGATGTCGTGGCTTTGACGCCGGAGTTGGAGGTGGTGGAGGTTTGGTCGGCACGAGAACGCTGACGGCGTTGAACGGATCAATTTTGGTAGTACATCCACAAATTACCGTCGACATTTTCTGACCCAATCAAAGTACCCGCGATCATTGGTGCTTTCACGCCTTTTCTCCCTTTGTTATGACCTTCACTCTCTCCAACATCATCCAATCGCAACGGACTCTGGCAACGCCGGATCTCGTCCCACAACCCCGCCTCGATGAAAGATCGAAGTACCTGCGCGCCGCCTTCCACCAATAGCGACTGGATTTTGCGTACGTGCAGGTCGGCCAGGATTTGGGGCAGTTCGTCGTCGCCTGTTTTTATTTGGGAAAATGCCAAAGGAGGGAAAGCGTCGTAGCGTTCGGGGGAACCGGGTACTTCTGTTTTCTTTTTATAATTATAAATGATCGTCGGCTGCGAGCGATCGAAAACATGCAGCGTTTCTGGCAATGAAAGGTTCCGGTCAAGTACCACGCGTACGGGATTTTGGCCGGGCCAATGCCGAACATTCAGACGAGGATTGTCATTAAAGGCTGTGTTTCGCCCGACCAGAATGGCGTCCTCTTCACTACGCCAGCGATGGACACGCTGCGA
>NZ_JBGSXF010000688.1:0-2240 GCF_041751555.1 Persicitalea sp.
GAGGTGTACTCGGGCAGATGGCGCAGGGCTGGCATCCAGGCGCGGTGCGGCGCTTTATGGAGGTACATCATCAAGAAAGGCTTATCGGGCTGACGCTCAGTTTTCAACCAATTGAGCGTCATCTCGGTTATCAGGTCGGTGACGTAGCCTTTGAGATTGATCCTGCCCTGCTTTTTGGTAATAAAATCAGGGTTGTAGTACTCGCCCTGTCCCGGCAAAATCTTGAATTCATCGAAGCCCTTGGGATTGTTGCCGAAGTGCAGCTTGCCGAACATAGCGGTTTGATAGCCCGCGTTTTGCAGCAGCTGCGGAAAAGTCATCTGCGTTGTGTCGAAGGGAGAAATATTGTCGATCTTGCCATTCAAGTGGCTATGCTTACCCGTCAGGATCACGGCACGTGAAGGCGCGCAAATGGAATTAGTCACGCTGGCGTTGCTAAACAGCATTCCCTCCTTAGCGATGCGGTCGATGTTGGGCGTCTGGATCAGTTCGTCGCTGTACGCGCTGATGGCCTGATACGCGTGATCGTCCGACATGATGAAAAGAATGTTTGGCTTGCCCTGCTTTTTACTTTGTCCGATTTCTTTACGACACGAAACCAAAATGGACAATAGCAATATGGGAACCGCAAGAATCAGGAGAATTTTATTTTTCATCAAAGGTCGGTTGGAAGCTGGTCATCAGAACTCAATATCAACGCGAAGCGCTGTTGAACTTCGCAATCCTTTCAAAGAGCAATTCCGGTTCATTGGTGGTAATGTACTCAAAGCCTTGCCCAAGCAGTCGATCCATGTCGTCAGCCTGGTTGACGGTCCAGGCATTGAGCGCAATGCCGTTCGCTTTCGCCTGCGCCACCCATTCGGGATGTTTTTTAAATACCGAGAAGTGGTAGTCGGCGCCCTGAATGCCCACCGCACGCAGTTCTTCGGGCGATTTATCACCGTTGAGGTACTGGGCAGGTACTTCCGGAACAAGGGAATGAATGTGCAAGATCATCTCGTAATCGAAAGTGATGTAAACGACTCTGTCTTGCGCCCCCAACTCTTGGATCAGCTTTACGGCTCGTCCGGCGACAGCTTTTCCTCTCTCTTTGCTCACCGTCGATGGCTTGATTTCACAAACCAGCCGCGTCGATTTATTGTCCCGCATTCCCGCTTGAATGTACTCCCGCAGCGTAGGTAGTTTCTCACCGTTGGAGAGCTTGAAAGTCAGCAGGTCGGCATAGTTTGTCTTCTCGATGGGTAGTTTGTTGAAGTGGGCGTCGTGGTTAACGACCAGCGAATCGTCAGCCGTCATCCATACGTCGAACTCAGCCCCGGTACAGCCCAGGTCTATTGCCTGGCGAAGGGCCGCGATGGAGTTTTCCGGTAGGTCGTTCTTTTTCCAGGCACCGCGATGGGCTACTACGACGTTTTCGGCGAATTTAACGCTGGGGCGCGGGGTGATACAGGAGGTTAAAACTACCATCAGGAGTAAAAAAGAGGTGTAGCGCATAAATTTGGGAGATAGTCAGGTAATTGGCCCATGTCGTTACTAGGCGCTGAGATTATAAATATCAGTCTTCAATTTCTGAAAGCAGAGAATCCAATTCACCTTCGTTGAGACTGGACTTCGCACTTTTGTCATAAATGGACAACAGGAAGACCGTATCGTCCACTATCTGGACATGAGTGATTATCCTGGCACCACCAGACTTACCTTTGTTTTTGCTGGAAATGGCGAGACGGACTTTGAAACAGTTTTTGCCGAGGGACGTGCCTTGATCAGGGTTTTCAGACAATCTATTTGCAAAGGCAGTCAGATCTTTTTTGAAGGAAGGGTACTTTTTTACAAGACGTTTTGACTGCCGATCAAACGTCTTGATGGTTTCAACTTTATAACTCATCGAGCAATTCTTTGATCGGACGGCCTTTTGCTTTCCCCTGCTTTATCAGATTAACCTCCCTGACCGCCTGTTTCATTTCTTCCACCAGCTGTTCCTGCGTGGGTTCCTCACAATCATCCTGCTCTGCCTCGGGCTGATCCGAAAGTAGTAGTTCGGCCAGCGCCGTGCGGTCTCGCTCAGGTAATTGCTCTCGGATCAGATCTGCCAGTTCGTAAATCGAGAGCGGGATATTGAAATTTAAGGTAGCTTCCATAATTAATTTGTCATTTTTACAAAAATACAATTTCCCAACGAACATTCACGCTTCATGCCTGACTACCAAGCCACGCTTGCTTACGCCCAACAACAAGACCAA
>NZ_JBGSXF010000689.1:0-7260 GCF_041751555.1 Persicitalea sp.
CCCTGTGGTCTGAATCAGTCCCCGGCCCCGGAATCGAAATCCGTCTCCTACTTTGGAATTACCTAGATCGTGTGCTTTCCTGTTACGTTTGTTTGTTTTTTCAAAGGGCTGATCAAAATCTCTCTCATACCTTTCCTGCTCAGCTGTGGGGTTCCATAACTCTCTGGTCAAACTGAGTCCAGAGGTTTCTTTACCTATTTGTCCCAAGAAGCACGCTACCCTATTGAGTGTATTTATTTGATACACTTTCAAAGTCTCATTGATATGCGGCACAGCTTCCTTGATTCGAGACATTCTAGTCAAGGGATAGATGACTTCGAGTTGGGCAGCGGTTACCTGTGTCAATGGAAAATTAAGGATGGTCATTTCTCTTTCCTTAGATTAGCTAATTCACGCTATTTAAATTTAGACAACAGCGTATAGAATTCACCTACGCAGTCCGATTAATTTGCGTGAGACGGTCATGAATTATGGCACGCTCCGTTCCCAACTTCAACATTTCCTTCTTTGCCTTATCCATCTGCAGACGCATATTAGTGAAGAGGATACTCTGCTCCTTAGAATTATTACTCACTTCTACAGCCGTGTTAAAAAAGGCAATGGAATCCTGGGCAAATCCCAACAGGATGTTTACACCCGGAATATATTCGGTCAGGGCTTGGCTTTTCAGATGATCGGTGATTACTCCCCCCAAAACCTTAAATATTTCCTTGGTAGGTTTGCTATTGCGTGATCCGCTGGCAGCGTATTGACTATAGAGTGTTTTGACAATACTCTGATAGATAGAAGTGGCCTTTTTCACCTCGAATGCATTGACAATCACGTTCAACGGAACTAGAGCGGCCTGTATCACGACGGCAAAATTGCCCCAGGATTGTGCGGAGGCGGCATCCGAAAAAAGAGTACGCTCAATTTCCTCCATGTCTTTGATGCCCTCCGCGACTATAAGCTGCCGAGTGGCCAACACATCGTACCGTGACTTCAATTGATTGAGATCCATAAAATTATCGAATTAAGAATGGGGGTTTACCACGCGCGTGACCAGAATAGATTCAGCCACGCGAGCGGAAAATCACTTTCCTTACCACTTCTTCTCAAAAGCCACCCCATCCACGGTGAGCTTCTTGCAGGAGAGTGTGACGTTCTCAGTCATGGTGCCGTTGGTACCCGCGTCCATGGATTCACTGTACCCGACCACGGCGCCATCTTCGAACTCCACGGTCTTGAAATCCTTATCGATGTCGGCGGGATCCTTGAATACGATCTTGCCCTTGCTACGCTTGGTGGGGTGGATGGCGAGTTTCCAGAACTCGGACTCCTTTATACCTTCTACAACTAGGGAAACATTCCCGGCGAAGACTTCGGAGGTGGTTTTTCCGGTCACGTAATCGGCACTTTGCGATACGGAATATGAGCAGTTGTGAAGTTTGCGGGGAGTGCCGCCGTCAATTGATACTGTTGCTTCAAAAGCCATGATTTTTGTTGTTTAAAGTTGAAAAAATTAAGGGTAATGTACTTTGGTTAAGATTAGCTGACTTCAGTATTCCACTCATCGCCGCCGTCCATGCCCGACAGGCTCACCAAGAAGCTTCGGGCCGAGAAGTGGGGCGTAATCGAGATATCCAGAATGATGTTCTTGATGTCGTTCGGGTCGCGCCGGATGTCCTTTACGGTATAGTCCTTGATGAGTTTCTTAGAGCCCGTGATGGAGTTGAGAAACTTAGAAATCTGCTTGCGAAGATTGTCGTCCGTGTCGTAGGTCCAGTTCTGAAAAGCATAGCGATCCAGGAAATCCACCAGTACCTTATTGATCCAGTCGAACACCCGCACGACGGAGTAGGTCTGCAGGCCCACATTGTCGCCGTTGAACATTGTCCGGTCCGAAAAGGCCTGTACCTTGCCGAAGGCAGAGAGCATCGGGATAAGTCCCAAGCGATTCATGTCGCCCGCCTGATTGCGATCGATTTTAAAGCGGGTACCTTCGGCCCCCATCAGCATTCCGTAAGTAGCTCCGGCGACAGGCTGTGACATCAGTACCGAGTGCATTCGCCCGGCCAGGGCCGTTGAAGGCGGAATATGCAGCGCTTCTTCTTCGCCCAAGTCTTCGTGGGCACCCCGGCCCACGAGCCAGTTGCAGGCCATCAACAGATTTGCCTTGTGGTTGCTGGCGTCGGCCAGTTTGCCCTTTTCAAAAGCCGAGATGGCTTCTTTCGCATCGGTAAAATCTTCGTAATCGGTGATCATCATCACCTTATGTTTGCTGGCCACGCGAGCGAAGGCGTCAATCACGGTGTTCTTGCCCATGTAGCCCGGAATGACCATCAGGGAATAGTTGTCGCTCAGGTCGTACACCTGGTAATTATTGTGCAATTCCTGGTCGATGGTATTCAGTACTTCGCCGTCCTTGATGTCGGCCACTTGGTCCATGGAAGCATTCACGATGGTGAGCTTGGGAATTTCGCGCTGCTCAGTGTTGAGCATAAAAGTCGCCAGCCCCTGATAGGCCACCTCCAGGGCTTTGGATTCTTCCAGTACCCTGGACTGGTTTTTTTTCAGCAGTTGCTCGTTGGTTTCCTGTCCCTGCCGGGCTTTAGCCTGCATCTGATCCACGGTTTCGGATTCGCCGACAAGCGCGGCCCACATTTCCAGGCGCTGGAGCAAGTCGCGGCGTTCCGCTTCGGTATCTTCGTCGGAGAGGTAGTTGGCTTTGGCCCCCGCCTTCTGGGGATTCATATCCCGCACCCCCTCGACCGTCGTTTCGAGGAATTTGAAGCCGCCCAGCGATTTCATGACTTCCAGGCTTTCGTTGAGGGAAAGCGGTTGGGGGGACGCACTGGTGGTCGTGGCCGCCGGGTCGCGGTAGGCTACTTCTTCAATTGATTTTTGGGTTTCTTCCTGTTGCTTTGCCATGTAAAACAATGATGAGTGATGAGTGATGAGTGATTAATGATTAATTAAGAGTGGTGTCGTAAAGAGAGGGCCCACTCTCAACTTTTGGGCATCCTGCTACAAGTACTTCACAGACTTTCCTTTAACTCGCTGATCATCCTTTGGAGGGCACTCAGGTAGGCGGCTCGGGTTTCGGGATCGCTCAGGGCCTTTTGGAGTTGCCGATTGTTTTTCAGGTTTTTGTAAAAGCGGTCGTGGTTGTATTCCTTGCCAGCCAGCTCTTTCAGGAACGGGCTTTGCTCCATCATGCCTTCGGGTGAAAAGTCTTTCATTTTACCGAAGGTGATGGTTTCAAACACCGGCGCTCCTTCCTCATCCTGAAATTCGGCTTCTACCTGGGGTTTGAAATGGTCGAAAACGGATTCCATGGTTTCGAGCCCGTTCACCATTTCTTTTTCGGGAGACGCGTTAAACGCCGACACGAACAGTGTACGCGAGGGCGGAAGAGCCTCTATTTTCTCACTGCCTTTGTTTGCATCGGGATCTACGTTGCCTCCCGGTCTGATAAAATCGAATTGTCCTGCCATGGTTAAGTTTATGAGTTTAAAGTTTATGAGTTTATGAGTTTTGAGCTTCAGTAGCTACCGGGGCTTCCTGCTTTTCCCATACGTATTCGTCCTCCGGGTTCAGGGTTAGGTTTACGGTACTGCCTTTGCCGATTTCGCCCGAAATAATCATCTGTGACAGCGGTTGCCGCAGACGGTTACTGATAACCGCCCGGATGGGTCGCGCTCCGAACTGAGGATTATAGCCTTCTTTGGAAAGTGCAACTTCGGCAGCCTCCTCGATCGTCAGCGTAATGCCCAGCTTATCCAGGCTTTTGCGAAGCGGGCGGAGTTGAAAATTGAATATGCGCCGGATCGTTTCTTCGGTAATGGGACGGAAGGGCGTCAGACCCGTGAGCCTACCCAGGAATTCGGGCCGAAAGTACCCCTCCATATTCTGGATGAGGTCGGTCTGGGTAGGTACCCTGCCTTCGTTGAATTCTTTTACAATGAACTGGGAGCCGATATTCGACGTAAAAAGCAGAATGGCATTGGTAAAGTCCCCTTCCCGATCCAGCGTATCGTGCAGGCGGCCTTCGTCCAAAATCTGTAGAAAAATGTCATAAACTTTGGGATGGGCCTTTTCCACTTCATCAAAAAGTACCACGGCGAACGGCTGCTGCCGGATGCGGGTCACTAGCAGGCCGCCTTCCTCGTACCCGACGTAGCCCGGCGGCGAGCCTTTAAGCAAAGAAACCGTATGTTCCTCGGCGTACTCCGACATATCGAACCGGATCAGGGCTTTTTCGTCGTTGAAAAGCAGTTCGGATACGGCTTTGGCCAGTTCCGTTTTGCCCGTACCCGTGGGGCCTAACAGAAAGAATGAAGCGGGTTTTCCAGTTTCACCTACCCCTGAGCGGTTTTGCCGGATGGCATTGGCGATGATCGCGATGGCGGTGTCCTGCCCCACGACGCGTCGGCGCAGGTGGTCTTCCAGTTGGAGGAGTTTTTCCTGTTCATTCACCTGAATCTTGCCGAGCGGGATACCCGTTTTGTAGGCCACTACGGCGGCTATGTCGGTCTTATCCACCAGTTCCTTATGCTGCTGCGACTGCTCCTGTACTTTTTCCAGCAACTGGGTGAGGGCTTCGAGGGCCGTTTCGGGGTCGTCTATGTCTTTGATATCGTTTAACTCTTCAATCTGCCCCAAAAGCACCGGACTCAGTCGATCGTGGAGTTGCTGCTCAAACCAGCGGAGTTCATCCATATAGCCCGGCCCGTACCCCTCGCTGCTTTCGGCTTTGAGTCGTTCAAACTCGCCGTTCAGGTATTCAATTTCCTGGGAGGTAGTTTCGGTCAGGAGCTTGCGGGCGGCCATCGTGCGATCGATGAGGTCGAGGGCTGCATCGGGCAGGCGACGATCCTTGATGTACCGTCGCGATAGCAACACCGCTTCTTTCACCGCTTCATGGTCGATGGTTAGGCCGTGGTGTTTTTCAAAGTAGGGTACCACTTTCTCGATCATGCGGCGGGCGCGGGTATCGTCCGGCTCCTCCACTTTCAAAATCTCAAAGCGGCGGCTGAACGCTTCGTCGCGTTCGAGGTACTTTCGGTATTCGTCCAGGGTCGTAGCGCCGATCACGGTCAATTCGCCCCGCGCCAGTTCGGGCTTGAGTAGGTTGGCTAGTCCGGTGACGCCTCCCTGCGGATCCATCAAAACGTGAATTTCGTCGATAAATAGGAGGGCGCGGGGGTACTGTTTTATTTCAGCAATGATGTTCTTGAGGCGGTCTTCCACTTCCCCTTTGTAGGAAGCCCCCGCAATCAACGCTCCCATGTCTAGCTGAAAAAGCTGGGCATTCTGCAGATGTGCCGGCACGTTTCCGCCGATGATCAGGTGGGTCAGGCCCTCGACCAGCGCCGTTTTTCCAACGCCCGGCTCCCCCACGATAATGACGTTGGGCTTGGTGCGACGCCCCAGCGTCTCCACCATCATGCGGGTTTCGCGTTCGCGGCCCACGATGGGATCCAGTTTTCCGGCCCCGGCCATCGCAATTTTATCGATACAGAATCGGGCGATGGCCTTCGCGGGAGCCGCCGCGCCCGAGGTCGGAGCCGTGCCGGAATTTGAATTCAGGCCGTTGGAAGACACCCCAGGTACCTGATTGTCATTGACCTCCTGAACTTCGGCGAGGGCTTTTTCCAATAAAAATCCTTCCGTGAGCGGAAATGCCTTGAGTTCATTTTTACTAAAAGCCACCTCGGGCCGACTCATCGCGATTAGGGCGGCAAAGGGCGAAACCTCCGACTGCCCGAGTTTCAACCGGATCACGTCGGCCACTTCCATGGTGAGCAGTATCTTTTCGTCGCCCGTGGGTTCCTCTATAGTCCGGGCCGATTTGGGGTACTTCTCGATCTTATACTGCGCCCAGTCGCGGATGAACTGGATGTCGGTGTCCCAGGCTACCAGCGTACTGCCCAGCCCCACATCGTTGTGAAGCAAACCCACCAACAGATGCGCGGGGGAGAATGTAGCCTGGCGGTACTCGCGGGCCGTCGCCTGCGCGATTTGCACGGCGCGAATCAATTCTCCGGTAAGGTTGGTGATCAGCATGGCAGGCGTCGAAAACGAGTGATAAAATGATGTTGCAATGTTATTGAAGATTAAGGCCTTGCGAAATACGTCATTTGACGTATTTTATCAATTGGGGGCATTTTGCTACTTGCATTCGTCCTTCGGACCAGGCTGCAAGCAGAAATTATTCGAATAAAATACCCGATCAATTGGCCGTAAATGCGATGAATCCTTTGGTCAAACGAGTAACAGTCGGGCGGAAACCCGGCAACACCATCGTCCTCAATGCGCACGACGTGAGCGGCACCCACGCCACACTTACCCTGTTGAGTCCGGTCACGAACACCTGGGAGATTCAGGATATGGGTTCGGCCAACGGGACTTTTGTGAACGGGATGCGGGTGTACCGCAAGGAAGTGACGCCCACCAGCCAGATCAAGCTCGGAAAGACGCCGCTTTCGTGGGATCAAATCCTGGAACGCCCAGCGATGGAGACCCCGGCGCCGGAACGCCGCTCGCCGCCCGCTCCGATATCGGACCCGCTGCCCGTTTATGAGGAGCCTTCGGCCCAGGACGAGGAATTGCGGGAGATTGCCTGGAACCTTAAAAAAGTCAGTGACGAGTACCGCGAAAAGAAATACCGATTGGCCGAGATTCACGCGCAGGAATCCATGAATTCCCGCATACAGGGGCTGGGTTTCCCGATTGGGGCGGTGATGGGGCCGCTGTTGCTCCAGGTACTGCCGCCCGAGTATAAGGTGTTCGGGTTTGTGGGTAGTCTCATCCCGCTGGGGTTTGCGGGGAGTGCTTTTATGAGTTCGCGCAGGCTTAGCAAGGAGCGCAAGGGCTACAATGGTCTGGAAGACTGGTACCGGATTAACTACGTGTGTCCGCACTGCCATAACTTCGTGCAGCAGCCCTTTGAATTATTGGAAAAAACCAAAAACTGCCGGGCCTGCAAAAAGCCCCTGATACCGTAAAACCATTATTCAAAATAGAAATGAGCAATCCTGATTTTGAAAAAACGCAGATATGGGCCAAAAGCCTGGTGAACGCGCCCGTTTCCCTGCCCCTGCCTGTTGCCGCCGCTGCCGCGCCAGTAGCGGCTCTACCCCCGATGCCTAAGAAACCGGTACTCAAAAAACTCACCAAAGAGGAAAAAATAATGCTGGCTTCGGGCGGTGCCCTGGCTGTGGGTTTGGGGGCAATCGTGATCACCAGCCTGCCTGACGACGCCGTAGCCGCCGCCCC
>NZ_JBGSXF010000690.1:0-2901 GCF_041751555.1 Persicitalea sp.
CTTTTGTAGCGATAAACACAGATGTAAGGCATCAATTTCTCGATGTACATCTCCCCGTCACCGGGTAGTTCTTCGCTTACGGATTGCTCTTCCGCCAATCTTTTACATACGCTTTGTATGGTTGTATTTTCGATCATCAAATGTGTTCTGTGAATTCCTTTACCTGTAATGGAATAAGTTCTTTCAAATGATCTTCAACAGAGCGTACTACTTCCGGGAAAATAGTTCCGGTTTCTTCATCGCAATATATCTTGGAGATTTCCGTGGCTAATACCAGGGTATTGTCGAAGTTTTCCGTGATGTACTTCAACAGATAACCGTTTCCCTGAAATGTGTCGTTGATTCCCGAAGAAGATTCAATCCCATTGGGCAAATCCATACTACCCAATTTTTGGCTCCATGACGTCGCCAAATCCCCAAAACGTTCATTATCTATGTTGGTAGTTCCTAAATTCCAAGTGGGAACCACACGATCCCATCGTTTCCAATTGTAACTGTGCATATCGAAAACAATAGCCTTTCCGTATTTTTTTTCAACTTGGTTGACAAGAGCGTCGATCACTTTATAAAAAGCCTGATGTTTGTCCAAGCTGTGGCGGCGTTCTTCCTCCGAAAGTGGGGTGTCCCATAACTTTTTACCCCAGGCATCTTCGTATATGGCTTTTTCAGGTTCGCGATTCAGATCGTATTCGAATCTACTGTCAAGCCCCGCAATAACTATGGGGTGCGATTGTACCATTTCTTTGGTACAAGGGTCTTCTTCGTACCATCGTTGGTATTCCGTATGTAAGCAATTTTCCCACAATGATTTCCTAAACTGATGGCCGTCATGAACCGCCGTGCAGAGGTAAGGGGCGTACTCCCCGACTTTGATAACAAAGGAATAATCGTCCGAAACAGCTTCAAAAGGGGTTCGATTTTCAATTCTCTTTATAATTTCCGATACGGAAAGCTTATACATGTTTTGGACTGTTTCTGATTCTTTCAATGGCGAGGCGTCCTCATCTCCTAAAAAGATCATGCCTTCCGTAGAACTTCTCTCTAACCGATAGCCAGGATCGTCTCAGTCGGTCGATTGAGCACGAGGCGATTACGTCCTGATTGCATATCAGGCCGAGCGAATGTTAAAAACTGCCGCTAAAATTTTACTTACTCCTATTACTCTTTGCCCGCATCGGCTTTTCCCTTCTTGATCGCTTTGCTGGCTTCTTGCTGGGTGTCTTCTTCTTCTTTGACCTTAGGTTGGTCATCCGCATTTTCGGGTTCGTAGCTCAGTTTGATATACATCGGGAAGTGATCGCTCCCTACCTTATCGCCTCGTTCCATTTTGATCAGCTTGAAATGAGGACTGTGAAAAATATGATCGAGCGGCCAACGAAACAGGGGTAATTCAGCATTGAAGGTATTGTAAAATCCCCTTCCCCGTCGCGGGTCGAGATATCCGCTGACTTCCTGAAACAAGGCCGTTGTCTCAGACCAGGCCACATCGTTGAAGTCTCCGGCCACGATCACACCTCCTTTTTCTTTTCTCGCCTCTCGCCCTACCATGATTATCTCAGCGTCACGCTCGCGGCTGTCGTCGTCTTCTCCCGGCACAGGTGGGCGCGGGTGCACGATAAACAGATGCACCCATTCGCCTGATTTAAGCTGCACCTTGGCCCGGATAGAAGGAAGATCTGGCTCAAGCAAGTACCTTACCTTTGCCTGATCGAGCGGCAGCTTCGAGTACAAATGCATTCCGTAGGTGTTATCGAGCGGAACAGCTATCCGATGAGGGTACTTTGCGTCCAGCACAGATAAAGCCTCCTGCCAGACACTGTCTGATTCGGTAGTTATGACAATGTCCGGCTGATACTCAGCTACTCTGTCAAGTACCTTTTGGTAGTTGTCACTGGGTTGTAAAACATTACAAATGAACAAGCTAACACTGGTAGTAGCACTGGCAGCTTTCTGCGATTTCAGAACCTGCTGCGAACCCAGGACTGTGTATGGTGCCGCCTTGTATGCCTGTACAGAAATGACCCCGATTAAAAGTACTGCGAAGAGGTAACTCACGCGATCCCTTTTGAAATAAAATACGAAGTACCAAATCAGCGCCAGCACGGCTACGAAGAACGTTTGGAGCCTTGGATAGTCAAACACGCGCACGTACCATTCTTTGGAGGGAAAGAGGGGTATGACCGTTGCGAGTACGGCGATAGAGACCAGAAGAATAAAGAATCCCAGGACGGGATATCGCAGATAGTTTTTTTTCAATTAGTCAATGGTTGAGTAACAAGGAGCGGCCAAAGCGTACGGTACTACCTGCCGGGTTATATATAATCATTCCAACGAAAATATCCGGCAGTTACGAAAATACTTTATTCAAATCCCCACCAACCACCCCACATAAACTACCCGCCCAATCGCCGCCGAGCCGTAGGCAGATACGGCATTGGCATTCGTCAGATTTGTTCCGCCCAAGCGCAGCAAACTTTTCAGAGCGGGTAGTTTGTAGCCGATTTGGGCATCCAAAGTACCGAAAGGATCAATATATCCCTCATCAAAGGGCATAAAGAAGGTGTAGCCCGTTTGGTAACGGTAGTTGAGGCTGTACATGAATCGGTCGCGGGTTCCGTCCAGGCCGATATTTACTTTGTGGGTCGGCGTGTTGAAGCCCAGAATCAGCCCCTTCGTGTCGCCTTCGTTGATGTGTGACCAGGTATAGTTGCTGTACAGGTGGAGTTTTTGCGGTGTGTAGTAGTCGGCGGCAAGTACCACGCCCTGGGTATTCACGGCCTTGTCGGCATTGGCCCACACCTGAATCAGACGGCCGCGGGTGCGGTCGGTGGCAGGTTTGGCGAAGTCGCCCGACGGAGCGGGGAAAGGCGCGCCTGCTATGGGCAGGCCGTCCTCACGGCC
>NZ_JBGSXF010000691.1:0-13558 GCF_041751555.1 Persicitalea sp.
GGTACGCTCAGCTTGACAAGGTAGGCAGTATGTCAACAATTTGGGAGACAAATAGTTCAGAGCAAACTTTGTGCCAATCAGGCAACGGGCTCTGCCTGGTACCCAGCCACTTTTACGAGGTCGGCTACCTCCTCCGCCGACTTGTCGGTTTCGACGGTTAGCGTCCGGTTGGGGTCTTGCAAATCTACCTGCCAGTTTTCGATGCCTTCGGCACCAGTCAGGTGGGGCGTGACGGTGGCCACGCAAGCGCCGCATTTTATGTTTGTTTTGAATTTTAAGGTGTTCATGGGTAAAGTGTTTTATTTTTTTACAAAAGTCGGAGAATTTCGGTGAAAGTACTTTACAGAATTCCCCGGCAGTCTTGCATGATTCATTCGTGTCAGTCTGGCTTGCTACTGAGGACTCTGGGTGCCGTTCGCTTACAACAAAGTTGACTTTGAAAAATATTCTAATTATTAATTTAAAATATCTAAGATAGATGTATTTTTACACGCAGATATCTGGAAGTTTGTAGCCGCCCAGGTATCAGGCTGAATCTATCTAAGATACACCTACTAAGATACACCTAAACTTTACGAATCATGAAAGTACTAGCATCTGTATTCTGCACATTCGTCCTTTTTTCCTGCGCATCCAGTGGCGTTCAAAAAATCAAGCAGTTTCCGGGAAAAGAAAAAGGCTGCGCACTCGACATCTATACCGCTGAAAAAGAAATCACCAAGAAGTACGACGTCGTTTGTCTGATCGACAGCGAAACCGGATCGACGCTCTACAACAAAAAAACAATTTCCGAGGCCATCGATTTAAGTAAGCCCAAAGCTTGTGAATGCGGGGCGGATGCGCTGGTGTTGGTTTCTTCCGACAGGAAAGGAGTCAGTTTTTGGTCTTGGGGAGAAGCCTACGTGGTGGTAAAAGGCATTAGATACAAGTAGGGTGGGTGAGAAGGTAGACAGCTACCCAGCCGTTCGTAGTTTTAGTCCAAAATAGGCAGCACATCCACCTCCACTTTTAATCTTTGCTTTCCCGAACTGAACAGCACACCGCGCAACGGCGGCACGTCGGCGTAGTCGCGGCCCCAGGCGGTGGTCAGATGCCGCTCGCACGGAATGACGTCGTTAGTAGGGTCGAAGTCGCACCAGCCAATGCCGGGGATGTAAGCCGAAATCCAGGCGTGGGAGGCGTCGGAGCCTTGCAGTTTCTTCCTGCCCGGCGGCGGCAGCGTTTCCAGGTAGCCACTCACATAGCGGGCCGCGAAGCCCAGGCTGCGTAGTCCCGCGAGAGCCAAATGCGAGAAATCCTGACAGACGCCTTTCTTTTCCCTCAGCACGGTTTTTAGCGGCGTGTTTATGGTCGAAAATCGGGAATCGAAAGCGAATTCCCGGAAGATTCGGCCACAGAAATTCTGTACACACTCGAAGAGCGACTCTCCTTCGGCAAAACTAGGCCGCGCGAAGCGTCGGATGTCTTCGTCCCATTGCACGAACGGACTGGGCAGCAAGTACTGCAGCACCTCACTCTTCAAGTCGTCGTCGGTCTGGAAAGCGGCACGGGCTTCCCGGCAAGTAGCCGATTTTGTAATGGGTAGTTCGGGAGTCAGAAAAATACTCTCGATGGTACTCCGCGCCAACACCCGCAGTTCTTTGTGGGGTTTTTGGATGGAAAAATAATGCACCGCATTGCCAAAGAAATCGATCCGCTCGGTAAGTTCGGCGGGTTCGGGCGTCACGGTCAGCGAGAAATCGCCACAAACCTGGTTCACCGTCGTTCGCGGACACAGGCAGGCAATGCTATGGTAGCTGCTCACCGACTGTCGGTACTCGTACAAAGTACTATGGATGAGGTTATATTTCATGATGTTCGATGGAAGTGCCACCGCCGATGAAGGAGTTCTGAACCGCTACGTGACTGAAGTACAAGTTTGAAATGCTTTCGGAAGCGGTCAAAGTCAGTGCCGTGATCTCCGCCATGAGCTCGTCCAAATTCTTACGGAAGTTAGATTTCTCCTCGTATTCGCAGAGCTTGACAACATCGGCAAGTTTGATCTTCGCGGCCGCTTCCAATACTGCCTTCTGGGCATTATTAAGGCGATTGTGATTACCCGGCAGTCTGGCGAGGCATCGTCCCAGCGCGTCGAACTGATAGGCCAGGGCGTAGGGAGAATTGGCCTCCAACAAAATCATGTCCAGCCCCGCGCTCAGACTGATTTGGGAGCGGTAGGTATTGCGGAACCGTCCCAGCAAGTGATGGTAGTTCAACAGCGCTTCCAGAAGCTCGTTTTCGACGTACTCAGGATTTCGGAACGCGAAAGTAGAACGAATCACACTCACGCGGGAGAGAATACGCTCGATCAATTTGCCGCATTTGAGCAAATAGTAAGCATTGTCGCGCGGCATGGTTTCGGACACTGCGCCGTAAAATGTAAACATCCGGCTGTACAGCCGGTCGAGGTCTTTCTGAACAGCGCGGTGGTCGGCTTGTTCCTTCTTCAACGTTCTTATCCGCACCAAACTACCTTCGATGAGGTCGATAGCCCGGCTGATCTCGGGATTCCACTGATCACGCACCGACTTGATGGCCCGCAAGAAACGCTCAACCGACGCACCGATGGTGCCCATCCGTTTAGCATTCAGTACCAAATCATTGATCTCCCGCACAGGATCGTCGAGTAGTTCCGACGCCCTCGCGTCATCACCTACGAAACCTGGGTAGGTCAATGTCAGATGAGTCAGCGACCGCAGCAGCCAAGAAATGTGCTCGGCCTTCCCGCCGTAGTTCTGCTGCACGTTTAGGGCATTTAACAAAATGTTGATGAAAGCGTTGGTCGCCAACACCCGCTCGCCGTACCGACCGACCCAAAACAGGTTATCGGCGCTGCGGCTGGGTAGTGAACTTGCTTTCCGGTAATTGGTAGAAGTAGGCAGCACGATGTTTTCGCGGGTCTCCTCCACTTCGCTGCCCACAATCCAGGTGTCCTTGGAAATGCCACCGTACTGATTGGAGAAAGTGAAGCGACCCGCCTCGGGCGAACTGCGCGTCAGCCCACCGGGCATGGCCACGTAGTCGTTTTCGGTTCCAATCAAATAAGCCCGCAACGCCGCGAAACGTGGTTCGATACTGTCGTTGACAAAGGCGGGCGTGGTGGAAAAGCTAACTTCTTGCTGGGCCACAAACTGCGCCGGATTGGCCCTAATCTCTTTTTTTAATTGTTCCACCTGCGCCGTCGACAGCGTTTTTCCATAGATGGAACGGTTGTCGCGGTGGCGATTGGCTTTCTTGATGATGAGTTTGTGTAAGTTTTCTAGCACAAATTCCTTTTCCCTGCTCTGTCCGCACCACCAGGTAGCCACCGAAGGTAATATCGGTTCCTCACCCAGCAAATGCTGACAAGCATTGTGCATGAAGGCCATCAAAGCATTGTTTTCCAACAACCCAGTGCCGGGCGGATTGATGACCGCCACCTTACCCATGCGGATAGCGTGGAGCAGGCCGGGAACACCCAATCGTGAATCGGAGCGGAGTTCGAGCGGATCGCTGAAATCGTCGTCGATGCGGCGCAAAATAATGTCCACTTTTTGCAAACCTTCGATGGATTTGAGCCAGACAAAGCCGTCGCGCACCAGCAAATCGTCCCCCTGCGCCAGGATATAGCCATAGTACGAAGCGAGGTAAGCGTGTTCGAAGTAGGTCTCGTTTTTGGGGCCAGGCGTAAGATAGACGATGGTCAAATCCTCTTTGCCTCGACCAAAAACACGGGCGATCGCTTGCTGCGTACTTAGATAGAAGGGCGACAACCGGCGGACGAAAAGATTTTCGGCCAGATCGGGCAGTACTTTACTCATCACCGTCCGGTTTTCCAGTGCATAGCCCGAACCCGACGGGGCCTGGGTGCGGTTGTCTAGTACCCACATCCGGCCATCCGGGCCGCGCGCCATGTCCACGGCGTACTTGACTAGTTGATGGTTGCCAGCCAGTTTCACGTCATGGCATGCCCTCAGAAAGCCCGTATTGTCATAAACTAATTCGGGCGGGATGACTTTTTCTTTGATTAGAGTCTGCGGACCGTAAAGGTCTTTCAGAATCAAATTCATCAGCTCCGCCCGCTGGCGCAGTCCCCTCGCGATCTGTTGCCATTCGTTTTGGTGAATTAAAAAGGGAATTGGGTCGAGCTGCCAGGGTCGATCAAGGCCATCACTACTTTCATAGACGCTGTACGTGACGCCGTTTTCCTGTAATGTGGTAATGATTTCTTGATTTCGAGCACCCAACTCTTTCAAGCCTAGCCCCTCCAAAGCCGCAAAAAGCGATTGCCAGTGCGGTTTTAGTTCGCCATTTCTATCCAGCACTTCGTCGTAGGATCGAACCTTTTGGCAGTATTCTTGGAGGAGCGTGGTGTGGGTTATAGTCATGGGTTTGATTCAATATCCTGCCAAATCTACCTATAAGGCTAAACTATGCCGAAACTAACGTCCCGATTTCACCGTCCGTACTCCGTACGTGTGGCCAAACATCGCCCGGGAGAATGTTATTTAGTATTTGCAACTATCGGTATCTTTGCGCGCAGCTACGCACACACTAAGACGCACTGGAAAAGAAACCACCCATGCTTCCTTGCTTCTTATGGCTGACAACGCCGCACCATTGCCTCTGTCCCTGCTCGACACCCTCACGCTCCGGGAGTGGAGGGCTCTGCTACATATGGCAGACGACCTTCGCAACCCCCAAATTGCGGAGGCGATGTGTATTACCGTTAAGAGCGTCGAGGAATATCACACTCGTATCGGCAACAAGCTGGATTTGCGCGGGCCGGGCCTCCTACAGCAGTTCGCCCGGCGGCATCGGGAAGCTTTGTGGAAACGCTATAACAAGCTTTACCCCCCCCCACTCATCTAAGTAAAGTACAACTACGTAATTTTTATATACAACATATTGAGGGGTTTTACCAGCATTTTTGAGGGAAATGAGGTAGTAGTTTTGCATGGTTTGTTGAAATGATATTAACACGCATCCAATAAAAACTAAGTGCCAAAAAATTAACTGTAACCTCAAATCGAATTAACATGAAAAGGCTACCTTCACTTCTATTTTTTTTTGTTCTGTTTTCATGTTCTGATAAAAAGTCGCCAAATCCATCGAAGGATATCAATGATAATATTGAAATTACTGGTTCGTCGTTTGAGATAAAGCCTGATGAGGCAATAAAAATATCGCAAGAGTTTTGGAAATCCAAAACTTCCGATTCTTCTACAAGTCGCAGAGTCCGTAATGGCACGAAGGAGGTAGAAAGTATTAAAGAGTATAAGAAAGAAGATAAGACTATTATTTGCTACATACTGAACTATAAGGAAAAGGGCGGTTATCTGATTCTGTCTTCAGACAAAAGGATGGTACCAATATTAGCCTATTCGGACGAAGGATATTTTGATGAAAATACGGACAATCCTGGGATTCAATACTGGCTCAATTTAGTAGTTGACGCTGCAAAAGAAACAAAGAAATTGAAAAAAGTTGCGAATGACGTTGAGTGGATGTGGCAAAAATATGACAAGCAAAATGCTAAAAATAAAAGGATTGCCGAAATTGAATGCCCTTCATTGCCAAATGATATAAATATTGAGCATTTAACAGATAACCTTTCGATATGGGGACAGGGTATGTCCTATAATTTTCACAGTCCAGTGCGTAGTAATTCAAACAGTTGTGATTGCGGCAAAGCTGCCGTAGGCTGTGGGCCAGTGGCTATGGCTCAAGTATTGAGATATCACAGGAAGCAAATTTCCATTAATGGAACTATATTTAATACGACTAGTTTTGATAATATGGCCCGGAACTTACCCACTAATACTTGTTCTATTACTGCTCAGAATCACCTGACAGTTTCGTGGTTATTAAGATGTGTGGGGACAGCACTTAGTGTAGATTATAATCTAGCACTTGACTGCCAAACTGTACTGCTTTCACCGTCAAATATTGTTAGTCAATTTAATTCGCTTGGATACAACAGCTATCAAATTGACTTCTATGGAAATAGCTGGCAGGTTGAAAATGAAATTATGAATTTTCGACCTGTAATCTTGTATGGCTCGAATTGTAATGTGTGTATCTCTAACGCTCACATATGGGTTGTTGATGGATTGAGGAAGAGTTATTGGTATGAAGTAGTAGAATACTATGATTATAATATTGGGACTTGGGAAGAGTGTGTTTTGAGATCGACTACTGAATTCCAAATGAACTGGGGCTGGAGAGGTGGAGGAAACAATGGATTCTTTACAATATATAATTTTAATGGTCTCGGTACAATATATAATAACTCTGGAATGAAAGCCTATATCATTCATCCTTGATTCAACTATCATGAATGTCATCATTATATTTTCACAAGCCATCCATGTTCGGGGGTGCTTACTGCTATGTATGTTATTGGCTGGCTGTGATACCAAAGTTCGTCATCAAAGTCAACTGCTACTCAGAAATGAGTTGGATGTACCCCTTGAAGTCACCATCCACCCTAAGTCATCACTCTTATCGCTCGGTGGCTACAAGTCGTCGCCATCGGAACCCGGAACTTTTTCCAGACAGTTCACGCTGCCGGAAAGCAGGGAACGAGAGATCTATTACGAAACAAAATTTGGCATTGAACCCGCTGCATTGGCTACCTCTGTATTTGACAGCATCACTATTGTCGCGGGTAGTACTGTCTTACGCCTTCGGCCGGGCCGGACAACGGGCTACAAATTCGGGCCCTTTGAAAGTAATGATAACTGGATACTTGAAAAGGCGGAGTACGATGCCGCCACCCAGTTCAAGAGAAATCCGGTGAAATCAGAGGACTTCTACTTTGTGATTAAGGAAGAGAATATTGTTCGTTGAACTACTGTATTCTTCTTACGCTAATCTGGCTCAAAATGAAGCAATTCTGTCACTTTCCTAATGTTTTACATCTTCGGCAATAGCCTGTGCCGAAGATGTAAAATAAAGTTGACATACAGGAAAATATTATCGTCCCTTCCACGCCTGACGCAGATCCAGCAAAGTCGGGTACTCGAGATTGATTAATTCTACGGGCGTATCAGGACTAAGTTCTTTCTTGTGTTCAGCCACGAAACGCGAAATTGTAGGCGTGTACTTTTGGGTAATAGGTACTTCTTCGTTCTGCGCGGGCGTATGGCCGAAATTCCAGAAGCGGCTGATGCGGCGCGACTCGGCCTCATAGCTGTTGACCGGATAGGAGTCGAAACTGCGTCCGCCGGGATGCGAAACGAAGTAAGTACAGCCGCCCAGCACGCGGTTGCTCCACGTATCCACAATGTCGAAGACCAGCGGCGCGTCCACACCGATGGTCGGGTGCAGCGCCGAGGGCGGATTCCACGCTTTGTAGCGGATGCCGGCCACATACTCGCCCTTGGTGCCACTGCTGCGTAGCGGTACCCGGCAGCCGTTGCAGACCAAAATATGGCGATTTTCCACGAAACCGCTTACTTTCACCTGCAAACGTTCCAGCGAAGAGTCCACGAAGCGGGCGGTGCCGCTGTTGGACAGTTCCTCGCCCAGCACGTGCCAGGGTTCGATGCCCAACCGGATTTCCAATTGGATGTTATCCACCGTGATGTTGCCGTAGTGCGGAAAACGGAATTCGAAGAAGGGATCAAACCAGGATATGTCGAAGTTATAACCAGAAGCTTTCAGGTCGTTGACGACGTCGATCATGTCGAGGTAGGCGAAGTGCGGCAGCAGGAAGCGGTCGTGCAGTTCAGTGCCCCAGCGGACTAATTTTTTCTCGTAGGGCTCACGCCAAAACTTGGTGACTAACGCCCGCACCAGCAGACTTTGCACCAGGGCCATGTGCTTGTGCGGCGGCATGTCGAAGGCTCGAAATTCCAGAATGCCCAACCGCCCGGTGGAGGAGTCGGGCGAGTACAGTTTGTCGATGCAGAATTCCGTACGGTGGGTATTTCCGGTGATGTCTACCAACAGATTTCGGAAAATTCGGTCGGTCATCCAGAAGGGTACTTCGCCCTGCTTGGGGATTTGATCAAAGGCAATTTCAACTTCGTAGAGCCGCTCGTCGCGGCCCTCGTCGATGCGCGGGGCCTGACTCGTTGGCCCGACAAACGAACCCGCGAAAAGGTAGCTAAGCGCCGGGTGATGCTGCCAGTAGGTAATCAGGCTGCGCAGCAAATCGGGCCGCCTTAGCAGCGGGCTTTCGGCAGGTTTGGCCCCGCCGATGGTGACGTGGTTGCCGCCGCCCGTGCCGGTATGTCGACCATCGACCATGAATTTCTCGGTACCCAGCCGCGCCAGGAACGCCTCTTCGTAGAGGGCCGTGGTGTTGTCTACAATTTCCTGCCAGCTTTTGGCCGGATGAATGTTGACCTCGATCACGCCGGGGTCGGGCGACACGATGAGCTTCTGCACCCGGTAGTCGCTCGGCGGCGTGTAACCTTCGATGCGAACGGGTATTTGTAGCTTTTCGGCGGTAGCTTCGATTGACGCGATTAAATCGAGGTAATGCTCGATGTAGTCCAGCGGCGGCAGGAACAGGTAGATGATGCCTTCCCTTGCTTCTATGCAGAGCGCGGTGCGGATAGTTTCTATTTCGTAAAGCGAGGCCTTTTTCTTAGGTGTTTTCTCTTCTTTACCCTTTTCGTCTTTTACTTCCAGAGATTTTTCGCCGGAAACGTGTGCTACATCGTAGGGTAGTTCGACCGTGGTTTGCGTCCTTTCCGCCTCTCCCTGTTCGCCGCTAGACGCGGCATGCCGCGTCTCTACCTGTGTTCCAAAATCCTCCAATTCCGGTAGATCCTGGAACATCGAACGATCGACCGAGGCAGGGGTTTTTTCTTTGGTGACGAACGGAATGGACTCCAACGGCAGGCGCATACCCATCGGTGAATTGCCAGGAATCAGGAAACAGTGGTTGCGCCGGAATTCCCAGGGTGCACTTCGCCAGCTTTCTTGTCTATGATCCCAGGTTATCGGCAGCACGTAGCCTACGGGCTTGTTCAAGCCACGTTCCAGGTGCGCGGCAAGCGTGCGACGCTCCACTGGATCGGACAAGTCCATCGACAGTGGGTCGAGGTTGATGGGAATTTTGCCTTCTTCCAATGCCCAGTACAGCGGATCTTCGTAACCGGGAGATAGCGCGTTAGCGTCCACGGCCAGGTACTTTATTAGTTCGTCCGAGAACTTCTTGGCGTCTTCGTGGGTGAAGCGATTGTCGGTTTCCTGCGCGATGAGGTCGTTGTTTTGCCAAATCGCCTGACCATCGGTTCGCCAGTAGAGCGCGTACTGCCAACGCGGGAACGGCTCGCCAGGGTACCATTTGCCCTGTCCGAATTGCAGCAGGCCGCCGTGGGCGAAGCGTTTTTTCAGGCGGAGGGTTAAGTCGTAAGAAAGCTTGCGTTTCAACTTCCCGTCGGCTACCGAGTTCCATTGGTCGGACTCGAAATCGTCGATGGAGACGAACGTCGGCTCACCGCCCATTGTCATGCGGACATCGTGGAACTGCAGGTCGTTTTCGACGGTTTGGCCGACTTCCATCACCTTCTGCCATTGCGCTTCGGAATAGGGCTTGGTGACACGCGGGTCTTCGTGGATACGAAAAACCTGGTTCTCAAACTCAAAACTCACTTCACAGGGGTCCATCGCTCCCGTCACCGGGGCCGCACTGCTGTAGTGCGGTGTGCAACAAAGCGGAATGTGGCCTTCGCCCGCAAACAGTCCCGAAGTGGGGTCAAGGCCAATCCAGCCCGCGCCGGGCAAATAGGCCTCAGCCCAGGCGTGGAGGTCGGTAAAATCCTCCTCCGGCCCCGAAGGACCATCGAGCGACTTGATATCAGCGGTCAATTGAACCAGGTAGCCCGACACGAAACGCGCGGCGATGCCCAGTTGACGCAGAATCTGCACCAGCAGCCATGCGGAGTCCCGGCAGGAGCCGCTGCGGGTAGTGAGCGTTTGCTCGGTGGACTGCACGCCGGGCTCCATCCTGATGTTGTAGCCAATGTCGGTGTTGAGTTGCTGGTTGAGGCGGACGAAGAAGTCCGTCGTACGCAGCGAACCTTCCAGCTTATTGTTGGCCATCCATTCGGCCAGCTTCGGCCCCATTTCCTCTTTTTCGAGGTAGGGGACTAGTTCCTTCCGCAGACTTTCGTCGTAAGTGAAAGGGTACTCCTCGGCGTATTCCTCCACGAAAAAATCAAACGGATTGATGACCTTTAACTGGGCGATCACTTCCACTTCCAGCCGCAGTTCATCAGTTTTGTCGGGGAAAACGACCCTCGCCTGGTAGTTGCCAAACGGATCCTGCTGCCAATTGATAAAGTGATTTTCAGGAAAAACCTTGAAGGTGTAGCCTTCGATTGGCGTCCGCGAGTGGGGGGCGGGCCTCAGGCGGAAAATATGGGGGGATAGGTTGACCGCCCGGTCGAATTTATAGGAGGTCTTGTGGGAAATCGCAATTTTTATAGCCATTTTATTGGTTCAAAGTTCTTGGTTCTTCGTTGGAAAGCTTATAATGGATACGCTCCATTAGCCTTACTTTCGTCGGGCGTATGTCAATGTGGCGAAAATACGGGGTTTTATGTTAGCAGGTCAAGATTTAACGTCAAAGTGTTTCAAAAGCCGATCCGGGCGCCCCGTGGCAGCCGAAAGCCGATTGCCAAAGTTTTTCATTGCTGCCGCAACTTTTTCGCCACTCCCTGCGTATATGATATTAGTTTTATACAAAAACTCAAATACATTCAAACTACCTTGCATGACCAAACCGCTTTACCTGTACTCTACACTTATCCGTTAAATTAACTTCTAACCGTCATCAGTATGAATATAGGTAATAGACTCAGTTCGGTCGCTCTGGCGCTGCTCTTTCTCTTTTCGATTGGCTGCAAAAGGGACAATGTCGATCCGGTTGCTCCGGCGAACGATACCAGCCTCAGTAATATCAATTCCTGGGTATATGAGGTAATGAAAGACGCGTATTTCTGGTCCAGCAGCTTGCCCGCCCAAAATACGCTAAATGCCAATGCTAACCCTTCCGACTACTTTGAGAAACTAATTTATAAACGCTCAACTGTGGATCGCTATTCGGGCATTACGGATGATGTAGCCGCTTTGCAGAAAGAATTCAAAGGCATTAGCAAGATTTTTGGGATTCAATACCAAATCGCCGCTCCCGACCAAAATTCATCCAATGTAGGTTTGTATCTGAGCTACGTCGTGAAGGGTAGTCCTGCCGAAGCCGCCGGGCTAAAGCGCGGCGATATTATCACGAAGGTAGATGGTCAGGCCCTGACCAATGGCAATTACGCCACGTTGCTCCGCAACAACGACACCCATAGCTTCACGCTCGGAACTCTCGAAGGTACCATGTTGACTTCCGACGATAATAAAACGTATAGCATCACTAAAGCCGAGGTGAGCGAAAACCCGGTGGGCTTTTCAAAGATCATTGATAAATCCAAATACGGCAAGAAGATCGGGTACGTAGTTTACACGCAGTTTGTGCCGGGTACCGACTCTTCTCCCAAAGCCTACGACGATCAACTCCGTAAGGTTTTCGGCGAGTTCAAGGCGCAGGGCGTCAATGAACTCGTACTTGATCTGCGCTTCAACGGTGGCGGGTACATTAGTTCCGCTGAAACGCTTGCTTCGTTGATTGGCAAGAACATTTCGACTTCCAAGGTCTTTTATAAAGAACAATGGAACGAGAACTACACGGCTATGATGAAGAAGCAAAAGGGAGCCAACGCGCTGGACCACAACTTCCTGGCCGAGGCCAATAACATCGGCTCCCAGTTGGAGCGCGTTTTTGTTCTCACATCGCAGGGCACGGCTTCAGCGAGCGAGTTGGTTATCAATGGCCTGAAACCATACATGAGTGTGATTACCATCGGTGACCATACAAACGGCAAGAATTTGTTTGGCACGCTTATCGACGACGATCAGAAGCGCTGGAACTGGGGAATGTACGTGATGCTGGGCCAGACGGCCAACGCCAATAACGAGTCGGACTACGGCACGACCAACGGCATTGCCGCCAACTACAAAGTGGACGACACTGTGATTCCATACCGCTCGTTTGGCGACGATAACGAGACGTTGTTCAGCAAAGTGCTGAATGTGATGGATGTCCCTGTCAGCCCTAATGCCCGATTGGGTGCCACTGCCAGCGTAAAGCCACTATCCAGCGAGTTCTTAAAGGATAACCTGCAAACGGGTGAGAAGCGAATGATTATGGAATTCTAATAGCTGTCGGCTGGAATTGCTTGTTACTTCGAGTACAAAGAGAGGATCACAATTCTAATTGTGATCCTCTCTTTGTATTCAAGCACCCCAAAACTACCCTGCGGCACAGATATTTTATGCCCTTATATTTAATCTTTACACATTTAAACCTTCAACTGAAAAATGAGCGATACGATCAAAACCGCCCTTGTAACGGGTGGCAGTATGGGAATCGGCTACGGCGTGGCCGAAGCCCTCATCAATCAAGGAATCAAAGTAGCCATCACCAGCCGCTCGCAGGAAAATGCGGACGAAGCGGCGGCTTCTCTCAATAAAATTAAGGACGGCTACGCGCTGGGCCTCGTGGCCGATGTCCGCAGCCTGACTGCCCAGGAGAAGGCCGTGGCCGAAGTTCTCGAAAAGTGGGGACGCCTGGACTACCTCATCGCCAACGCGGGTGTGGGTCATTTTGCCAAAATCCAGGATATGACCGATAAGGAATGGCACGAAACCATCGACATCAACCTGACGGGTGTTTTCCATAGCGCGAAGGCATCGCTGGACGCTTTGAAAAAATCGCAGGGGTACTTTATAAGTATTGCCAGTCTGGCGGGCACTAATTTCTTCGCGCAGGGCGCGGCTTACAACGCCAGTAAGTTTGGATTGGTAGGTTTTACGCAAGCCATGATGCTGGATGTACGGAATGATGGCATCAAGGTAAGTACCATCATGCCCGGCTCAGTAGCCACACATTTTGCCGACCACGAACCCAGCGAAAAAGACGCCTGGAAAATTCAACCCGAGGACATCGGGCAAATCGTGGTGGATCTCATTAAGATGCCCGCCCGGACGTTGCCCAGCAAAGTGGAGGTACGGCCTTCGATGCCACCGAGTAAGTGATTCTGCCTTTTCACCCCTAAGAAGCTGTTTAAGTCAATCCTTCAAGCTAAAAATGGCGCTTTATCACCAATCCTGCGTCGCCAAAATTCTTTTTTGGCTTCTTGTCTTGGTAAAAAACCACTCATTGTTATCAATAAAAACTAACTCAAAGAGCTTCCAAACCAATTATCAATATGCCCCAAGACGTATCGATCATCGACAAAATGCGGGCCGATGACCACAAAGCCGTCGTCAGCCGCCGCCGGATCGCCGCCCTTGCAGCGGCGGGCCTGGTGGATTTCAGCTATTGATGCGTGGCGGGTGCATTGATTAATTTTGCGGCCTTAAAGCCATTATACGACTTATTTCGCAGCAAACGGTAAGCGCTGTTCAGCTAAAATCGTGCTTCCTGTTTGCTAGAAAGCCGGACCCGCACAATGGTACCGCGTCCCGACTG
>NZ_JBGSXF010000692.1:0-5052 GCF_041751555.1 Persicitalea sp.
CGCCACTTGTCTGGATTGGCTCAATACGTTGCAGAACCCGGACGGTGGGTTCGGCGATCGTCCCGGATGGGCATCGCGCCTTTACAGTACCTACTACGTGTTGCATTCCGCGCAGATTTTGGCGGGTAGCGTCCGACGGGGAATTACGCATAAACAACTGAAAGAGGGAACCCCAGCGGTAATCCCGGAAGGAAAGTACCGTATTTTTCATGCGGAGCATAAGAGCCCGCCGGGCGACAGCAGCATGGTCGATACGGCTGCCGCGATGGGTTTTAATCTTTTGGCAGTCAAGATCACGGAAAAACAAATCGACACCACCGAAGGCATGAGTCAGATGGTGAAGCAAGCCCGCGCCTACGCCAATCAAAAGGGCTATCCGCTGGAAATAGTGGACTTTCCCGAAAATTATAGCCACCGGCTGCAATGGCCCAGCGGACAACCCGCCGACCACGTTTCCAATATGCTTATTCCGCCCGATTTGTCGGCGCAGGAGTTGTCGGAATACAAAGCGGCTTACGCGTTGGGGAAAAAGGGCCTGCCCTGGACAGACTTTAAAGAGCAAGTCGTCGAACCCATGCTGAACCTGAATACGCTTTTTTACCCGGAACTAGATTATACTATGACCAACGCTTATCAGGTGTACGACGACGGACTGGACGGACAAGCGGGCTACAACGCCATTCCGGGGGCGCACTTCGGTAATTCCGACTGGATGCGACACTTCCCGTACAAGGAGCGATGGATTGGCCAATTGCCCATCGTGGCCGACGCCGACGCCCATGGTGATATCAACCAATGGCGAAAGTACCTGGATGAGTTTCGCAACCTGTACATTGCCGAAGATTATCACTACGCAAATTACATCGATGCTGCGCAAAACGGGCGAGTGGTCTGCGTGATCCGGTACGAGTCAGGCGAAATTCGGTACTACGGTGCTGAGCCGGCGGTGGCTTATCTCAAAAAGCACCGCTCGGAATGGCAATGGTGGTAGGTGGCAGGCCTCTCACTCCACTTCCGATTCGTCCCCTTTCTTTTTTCCCGTCGGCAATGGTTGCCCCAGTAAATCGTGGTTGGGCGTGAAACCATTGCCGTCCACATCGACGAATACAGGATTCGCGAGGGCAATGGGCAAGGCCGTTTTCATTTTTCCACCCGTTACCAGACCTATATTTTCGCCCTTTCCGTAAGCCAAAACGATAAGGTGGGCATCAGATTTCAGAACCAGAGGAATAGTTTCGGCAAAGACGGCGGGTGAATTTCTGAACATCGCCGGGTGCGTTCTTTTTGTAAAAATAAGGCTACTGTCCGCCCGGCCATTGACCAAAATCTGCACCGTATTGATAGGTGCCCAGTTGGCTGTCATTACCTTCACCTGAATATTTACCTTCCCGTCGATGGCTTTAATTTCTTCGCCCGGAAAGGCACCGTTCATCCTGACATCCAGAAAAGGCCCGTCACTGATAACGACGCGGCCTTTTTTGACCTGCTCCGCCACTTCCACGGCGTCGATCTTGGCGGGTTTGTCGCGCTTGACGTACACGTAGTTGAACAACGAACCGCTGCCGTGGCCAACCGAGTGGTTGTCCGAATTGGCGGTGCCAAAAATTCGGTAACCCAGATTCAGCATCTGCAGCCAATGGAACGAGCGGGTATCCGTGC
This sequence comes from Persicitalea sp., assembly GCF_041751555.1. Classification (NCBI taxonomy): domain Bacteria; kingdom Pseudomonadati; phylum Bacteroidota; class Cytophagia; order Cytophagales; family Spirosomataceae; genus Persicitalea; species Persicitalea sp. Next base: position 1,660 of record NZ_JBGSXF010000692.1, read on the forward strand.
TTCCGCCGTTGACCGTCTCGGGTAGTTCTGCAAGCGTTTCCCGAATCTCCATGACATCCGTGATACTTTCGGTGCCAAACCCTTGGTCTATTTCTCCATCCCTGTCTTTATCAAAATACAGCCAGCCGATGTTCGGGTGGTTTTGTTGCATGAGTTTGAAGCGATCCTGGTCGTAGTGGTACAGGCGACTCATTTGCACCAGCGGATCCTTGTCCGTTTTGGGCGCACCGTAGCCGCGTCCAGTTTTGGTGCGCAGGGGAAAGGCGATTTGGTGATTGATGTCGCCCGGACCGGGTCGTCCGCTTAGCTCGATCCCCGCCGCCGACGCGATGAGGTTTTGAAAACCCATCGACCGAATGACCTCGGTGTAGGAACTGATGCGGTTGTGTTCGGTGGCCGGGGCAAACTCGATGCCCGAGGCGGCCAGATTGATAACCCGATCCTCGCGGCCTACGTTGGAATCGCCGCTACCCGTAGAGTGGTTATGCAGGTCGGCGATGATCCAGTTTGGGGTAGAGAAAAGCCTCTGCATCTGGATTACCAGAGGTTTGGCTTCCCCTCGGGCCAGCGAAACTTCTTGTACTCCGGCCTGATATTCCGGGCCGTGCGAGACGATGACCTGGTAGTTTCCCGGCGGGAGCGGGACGGTAAAATCTTTGGTGTGGCTGTAGAATAAACTGAAAGCGCCTTCGCTGCGCGTATCTGGGCCCAGGGTCGGATTTTTCGTTCCATTCACGCCCCGAAATTCCACTTTCACGGGCAGCACCTCTCCCTTCGTCCCGGTCACCCGAAACAGTATTTTCGTTTCGGATTGCATTATGAGGGCAAGCATTTTATCGTTGGGAATCGAAATTTCCCGGCGCAAAGTATCATGACCAAGTTTGGTGGCATCCACGAAGTACCGACCTGGTGGCAGGTACAACCATGCTTGGCCCGAGGAGTCAGTCAGTGAGGAAGATAGCACCGCCTCCTGGGCATTCCGAACCGTGACAAATGCATCCGACACGGCTTTCCCCGTCGTATTTTTTAGGTCAATCGCCAGAGCCGGATATTTTTCGCCGCTGAAAGCCATGTACTGTTTTTGCAAATCCGCCACATCCGTTCCCGTGAGCAGGACGCGCGAAATAGTAATCTGCTGGCCCGGCGGTAACCGCACAGAATCCTCTGCGTACTGAATTTCGTAGCCCAGTTTGATTAAGTTCTTGCGACCCACTTTTCCTTCCGTATAAAGTTTCTGATTGGTGGTGGCTACGCCGTAGGCGGCGTGGTACCAATCGTTTTGGAGGTAGGCCAAACGACTGGCTTCTTTCGGGGCAACGTCGTCCACTTTGTTGTCGCAACGCAACTGATCGTAGGTACGCACGGCCAAGGGCTTGCCGGTTTTGTTTTCGTAGGTCGTCGTCACCCGCAGAAAACCTTCTCTATCGTTCAGGGTGTAGGTTGTCGAGGCAGTGAACGGTTCAGCGGGCGTAGGATACCTGATCGCCCGCAACTGAACGCTGGCCCCGGTGGCCCGCAATACGATGATCGTGTCGGCCGAGGCTATGTCCACCCTCGCGCCCTGCGGATAGTACACCACCAACTGGTCGTTGTTGGCCCGGCGGCTGGTGTAGTCGATTACCGCTCCCTGAATGGACGATACCATTTGGTTGGCCTCCCGGTCAGGGTCAGCTGCGCCAATCACGGCCACGACCAAGCTGTTACGCATCAGCCAGTCGCCCTCCATGCCGTCCACCTCCTTTCCGCCTGGCAGCAGGTTAAGGTTTTTTTGATTCAGGCGGACAATCTCACCGCCAACGGCAGGTGCTACCAAGAGTACGAAAAGTACCATCATAGCCCAGAATTTCCCTGATAAAAAGTATATTTCCTTCCTGCATCCCATGTCTTTACGGTCTTTTCTCGAAGTATTTATCTTTTGAACTCTTCATCTCTTTACGCCTCATTAGTGCTTCGCCCGCCTCGATGGCCAGGTCGGCTTCGATGATGTCTGCTCCCGAGGCGATGATCGCGCGGTAGCCTTTATCCAGTTCACTTTTAGAAATTTTCTTTTCGGTGAAATCTTTGTCGATCGTACGCGAACTACCCACTATTGCCATCGCACCCTTATCGTGAAGGTATTGGAAAATAGCAGCGTCTTTTGGCTGCGTGTGAGTGACAAAGGCCACGACGTTTTCCCAGGGAACGCCCGTTTGCCCGAACTGATCGGCAGCGGCTTGGTCGGGAATAAAGACTTCCATCATTACCTCAGGATTCAGGGAATAGGCTAGTTTGGCGTCGTCAAAATTATTAGCCATGACCATGGCGTTGGCCTCTGCACGATGTTTTGTGATCTCTTCTATCCGCGCCGCGATAGGAACATCCTTGGTGTCAATCACGAGCACTGTTTTTCCCTTCGCCCATTCCAAAGCTTCACCCAAGGTAGGAATGCTGCACTCTGTGACTTGGCCTTCCGTGTCTTTCAGTCGGAGTTTCCTCAATTCTTCCAAAGTGTGGTCGGATACCTTGCCGTGGCCCGTTGTAGTCCGGTCGAGGGTCGGGTCGTGCATGAGGACGATGGCGCTGTCTTTGGTGTAGCGCGGGTCGATTTCCAGGATTGCCCAGGTACGGTGGAGCGTGTTCTCGAAGGTAGCCAGGCAGTTTTCGGGATAGCCCGAGCGCGGCCCGCCCCGATGGGCGCTCACGAACGGAATGCGGTCAGGGGTGTAACGCAGGAAAGCCCGCAGTTGAGCGGGGCTTTCCAGGTCGAGGACGTGAAGTTTTGGAGATTGGGAAAATGAGTTGAAGCCGGGGATAGCGACTAGGGCAATGAGTAGTAGAATCGGGTATCCCCGGCTAATATTTCTGCGCATCCAGTCCCCTACCCGGAAAGCATCCCACAATTCAGAATCATCTGTGGCAGAGGATGAAGACATAGGATAATTTTATCTTACGGCAGTACGCTGCCTGGCTTGAAAGGTACGAATCGCTGTTGCATCACTAAAATATTCTGCGTTAAGGAATCTTTAAAATTGAAGAATAAATTAGTTAAACACAATTAATCATCTGATTGAAGCTCAACATGTTATTCAGCAATGATTCGAACCAAAAAAATCAAATCGAAATCTGGTATTGCATAATCAATGCCCCACGGCGACCGTCGGTCGTCATCATGTTAGGGGCTGAGGCAGCTTTATAAATAGGACGATTCTCGTAGTTCAGGCTCAGTTTGGCAGTGTGGCCTTTCATCAGCCAGTTCACGCCGACATTGAAGATATTCATACCGTTTTCCAGGCGGTCATAACTGGAATGCTGCACCGATGCGTAAGGCTGCAAAGTACCCTGACTACCCAGCAGGTCGTCGGCCATTTTGTAGCCCAATTGCCCATAAACTACTGTACCCGTTCCAAACATGGG
>NZ_JBGSXF010000693.1:0-5048 GCF_041751555.1 Persicitalea sp.
CAACCCGCGACCTTTGTAGAGTTCGCTGGCAGTCAAACCACGAATGCTTTCAATCACACATTTCTCCATAAACCTTTTAAAACCTCAAAATCATGAAAACGCTCAAAAACACCGGAATTACCCTGATGCTCGCCCTGATCGCTTCTACTGCTACCCTGGCGCAAAACCCCACCCTGAAACTGGCCGAGGACGAGCAAATCGCCACCGTCCAGACCAGCTCTACTGATTCGCCCACCTTCGACACCAGCCTCTACCAGGTGAAGCAGACCGCGAAGATGCAACTGAGCATGGAGAAGCAGGCGGGCGAAAGAGTCAACGTGCGGCTGCTAACCGAAGACGGCAAAGTACTGTACTCAGAATGGGTAGGCCGCTCGACGAAGAAGTACGCCTGCCGCTTCGACTTCACCAAGGTTAAGGACGGCACATACACCATAGAAGTTGCCAACGGCAGCGAGGTGAAGCGCAAGACTATCAGCCTGAGTACGCCCGCAGCGGTGCAGGCACCCGGTCGGAATCTGATCGCGGTGAATTAGGATATTGGACGCTGGACTTTGGATATCGGACTTGCAGTCCAAAGTCCAAAATCCAGCATCCAAAAATTTCTCCCCTGTAACTAAAACGCTACGTTCGGACAGTTTTCGCCTACGTTCGTCCTAGATCGGTTGCGCTTTGGATTTAAAATCAACAGCTTACCCTCAGTTTTAATTAATCATTTCACTAGAACACACAATTATGAAAACCCTCAAAAACGCTTTACTCGGATTGTCCATCGCCGTCCTGGCTACTTCTGCCCTCCTGGCGCAGGACGCCGCCCCCAAGTCGCAACTCCTTTACCTGCACGAAGACCCGGTGTATCCCAGCAAGGTGGCCGAGTACGAGAAAGCCTCCAAAGTCTTCTTGGACAATGCCAAAAAGTACAAACTCGAAGACAGTTTTTCGGTAATCCAGGGCAGCGACGGCTCATTTACTTCCGTCACCGCAATCGAAAATTTGGCCGCGCTGGACAAAGACCCAATGGCCGCCATGAGCGAAGGAATGGGGAAGGATGCTTTCCGGGCTATGTTCAAGGACTTCGATAAGTGCTACGCCAGCCACCGCGATTATATGCTGCTTCGGAGCGTAAGCCTGTCGTATATGCCCGAGGGTGAGACCTTCTTCCCGATGGAAAAACCCTTCCGCAAGTACCTATACTTCTATTACACGCCAGAGAATCAGACGGCTCTGGGTGAACTGCTCGGAAAGATCAAGAAGTTGAGCGTGGAAAAGAAGCCCAAGATGCACTACAACATTTACATCAGTCGCCTGGGAACCGCCGAAAACTACTTCGTCGTGGAAGAAGCCGCCAAGGATGCGTTAGAATTTGAGACGGTCAGCGCTGCCGACGAAAAGGCGCTCGCGGGAGTGGGCGACGAACTCATGGGTGAACTGATGAAGCTGGTACTCCGCCGGGAAACAAAAACGGGCAGAATGCGCCCTGACCTTTCGTATAGCTACACGAAGTAGAGAGATTTGACAACTTTCAAAAAGTTGTCAAATCTCTATCAAATCTCAATAAACCCACAAACCAAATCCAAACAATCATGAAAAAAACAGGCATCATCGGTGGCGCCGGATTCATCGGCAGCCACATCACCAAAAAATTCCTGACCGAAGGCTACGACGTTCGCGTTTCCGTCCGGGATTTGTCCCAAAAAGAAAAGTACGCGCACCTCCACGCGTTGGAAAACGCCGCGTCCCATCTCGAAATCGTGGCGATGGACGTGCAGGACGAAGCCGCCCTGCGTGACTTCTTGCAGGATTGCGACATCGTCGTCCACAGCGGTACGCCCTTCCAACTCGACGTGCAGGACCCGCAGCGCGACCTGCTCGACCCGACGATCAAGGGAACCGAGAACTTCCTGCAAGTGGCGAGTGAAATCGCTTCGCTCAAAAAAGTGGTTTTCGTGGGTTCGGTCGCTTCGCTCAACACGTCCTACCCGCTGCCCGTCCCCAGTCGCCCGGATGACGGCGTGTATGCCAACGACGTATATACCGAAGCGGACGAACCGTACCTCGACACCAACGACCACCCCTACACCCAGGCCAAGTACTACGCCGATCAGGTGGTGCGGAAGTACGTAAAATCCCATCCTGACCTGGGTTTCGAGGTCGTGAGCGTGTATCCCACCTTCGTGGCGGGGCAGTCGCTGTCGGGCCGCGACGATTCCTCCTCGATGGGGATACAGTATTTGTTCAAAAACAAGATCGCGCCCAATCCTTTCGTGGAGATGATGTTCGCGAAAAACGTCGAGTTTGCCATCGTGTGGGTGGTCGATGTGGCGGAGGGGATTTTCCGGGCCGCGACCACCGCCGGACTGCACGGCAAGAACTACCTGCTCACTGGCGACAGCTACAAACTATCGGACATCACGCTGATGCTCAACGAACAGGAACCCGTGGACGCGGCACGTACCGTGTACAGCAGCGCGGCGGCGACGCAGGATTTGGGGGTACAGTTCCAGCCCGCTCACGTACCGTTTAACGAGTGGGCGCAAGCCAACGCGGTCAGCGTTTAGAACGCCGTCAGGATTACAAGAGATTTACTCAACGTTATTTCCAACTTTCCCAATTTTTCTAATTTTTTCAACTTTTAAAAAACCTCAAACCAATGAAAACGATCAAAAATCTCCTCATTCTCGCTACCTTCTTTGTGGGTGGCCTATCGCTCCAAGCCCAAACGCCAGCGCCCGTATTCACCATTGTGGAAACGATGAAAACCCTGCCCGGCCAAAGTGAAGCGTATGTAAAAACAGAGCGGGAAGTCTGGAAAAAACTGCACCAGGAACGGGTGAAGCGCGGCCTGATTCTCGGCTGGGACTTTTTCGCTGTGCGCTACCCAAACGGCACAAATGCCGCTTACGACTACGTGACGGTGACGTTCATTCAAGGCCAGGAAAAATTGGAAAACCCCTGGGGAACCATGTTCGCCGACGCCGAGAAGTTGTTGAGCAAAGAGGAGCTTGCCGCCGCCATGAACATCGATAAAATGCGGAATCTCACGACAGCCATGCTATTCCGCCCAAGCGATTTTGCAGCGGCTGACCCCAACGCGACTACTGCACCCAAGTACCTTATGGTCAACATGATGAAGGTGAAGCCGGGTGACGAAGCGGCCTACGAGGCCATGGAAACCAAGTTGGTGAAACCCATGATCGTAGCCATGATGAAGTCGGGCGGGAGAGCAGGCTGGGCTAGGCACGATTTGGTACTGCCGGGCGGCAGCAACCAGCCGTTCAACTACCTGACCGTCGATGCCTATGACAAATGGGCCGACATTGGGCAGGGAGGCGATGCGGCGGCGGCGATCAAGAAAGTGCATCCGGGCATGACCCTAACGGCCTACGGCAAACAAATCGAAGCGACCCGGCAATTGGTGAATCAGGAACTCTGGCAACTGATCGACTCGACACGATAGGCTTCCTCCTGGTTGGGCGCAGGCCAATGCTGACAGCCACACCCTTTAATTCAACTTTTCACTTTAAAACTCAAACTCATGAAAACGTTACTCTTTTCCCTTGTCCTGCTGCTGAGCAGCACCTGCCTCACGACGGCGCAGGATTTCTACCTGCCGTCATCCTCCAAATCCAAAAAAGCCGTAGCGCTGCTGCACCAGGCGGCAGAACTTTACGGGAATGTCCACTTCGCGCAGGGCAACAAAAAAACCGCCGAGGCCCTGGTCGAAGATCCGAATCTGTTTCTGGCGCATGTGAATGCCGTACAGTTCGCTTCCAAGGCCGAAAAACCAGCGATAATCGAAAAAGCGCTGGCCGTCGATGCCAGCAACTTCAATGAAGCCGAGAAAATCATGCGAGGCTTGATGGAGAAATGGGCGCAAGACCTCGACTACCTGCCCACCGAAGAAATGGAAGCATTGGTGGCAGCCTATCCCAAAACTCCCCAAGCTACGGAGTGGGCGTCCTTACACGCCTTTTTCACGGCGAAAGATGCGGACGCGGGCCTGGCGTATGCCCAAAAGCTGGCCAAGATGAGTCCGAAGTACGGGCCCAACTACAACACGATGGGTTACATGTACATAAAAAAAGGGGAAATGGACAAAGCCAAAGCGGCGCTCGAAAAGTACATCGCCACGACCCCGAAGGAGCCCAATGCCTACGACAGCATGGGCGAGTACTACATGAACGCCAAGGACTATGCCAAGTCGGCGGAGTACTACGATAAAGCCGCCAAGATGGGCCTCGCCGCCGCCAAAGAGCGGGCCGACAAGGCGCGCGAAATGATGAAGCAGAAATGATTTCAAAGATTCTGATCCTCATACGATTAGATTAGGTTTGTATTACAGAAAGGCGTTTTCTGCTGGGAGGCGGCTTTCTATTTTCTTCTTTTCTTTTCCTCACTTTCAAAACCCAATAATCCAATGAAAATCAAACAATTCACTTCCGTTCTGGCTGCATTTGCTGCCCTATTCCTGTTTGTTGCGGGCTGCAACACGAGCGCCAACGAGTCTGCTGCGAAAACGACCGACGTTTCGGAAATGACCGCCGAGCAAAAGCAGACCATCGAAAAAGAAATCTCGGCCCTCACGACAGCATTCTTCCAGGATGTCGAAAAACTGGACATCGAGGCGTGCATGAATTACTTTGAAAACACGCCCGAATTTCTGGCGGTCAATCCAGATGGCACGGCCGGCGACTACGATTCACTCAAAAAGCTGAACGCGGATGCTTTCGACCAGTTTGCTACCATGGCGGTGACTCCCAAAAGGGAAGTCATCAGAGTCCTGTCGGACACTCAGGTACTCTACACCGTCTTCGCTACAATGAATTTTACGCTCAAAACTGGGGAGAAAATGAAACTCGAAGAGGCGGGGACGATGCTCTTCACCAAAATCGATGGCGCGTGGAAAGCTACCTTTTACCATGAGTCCGCAGCATCACCCGTAGCGGTCGAGTAGCGGGTCGATGCCCGGTGATACCAGATTTCTATTACAAAACCAGTCGGTAGTGTCTAAAAGAGGTTGATCAGGCAGTGACAGAGTCGCCGTATTTTCC
>NZ_JBGSXF010000694.1:0-2210 GCF_041751555.1 Persicitalea sp.
GCGCGTTTTCCAGCGATTTTTTGGTAATAATATCTTTCGGGGTAATGTCTCGCTCCAAAAGTAGCTTCATCGCCGCGCCGATTTTCTTGCACTCCTCCTGCTTGCCTTCGTGCGTAGCCGGGTAGCTGCTGCTGAACGGCAAACTCATGCCCATCGCTTCGATGGACGCGGCCATCGTGTTGGCTGTATACATTCCACCACAAGCACCGGGACCAGGGATTGAGTTTTGGATGACACCCTTATAATCTTCATCGGAAATATTGCCCGCAAATTTCTGGCCAAGCGCCTCGAAGGCCGAAACGATGTCCAACTTTTTTCCTTTGTAGTGACCCGAGCGAATGGTGCCGCCATAAACCATGATGGCCGGACGCTCTAACCGTGCCATCGCCATAATGGCACCGGGCATGTTTTTATCACACCCTACGACCGCAATAACGGCGTCGTACCACTGCGCCGCTACGACCGACTCGATGGAATCCGCGATCAGGTCGCGGCTCGGGAGCGAGTAGCGCATGCCGTCGTTGCCGTTGGTCATGCCGTCGGACACGCCAATGGTGTTGAAAATTAGCCCTATCATGTCATTGGCTGTTACGCCCTGCTTCACATACACCGACAAGCCGTTCAGATGCATGTTGCAGGGATTGCCCTCATAACCCGTGCTGGCAATGCCGATTTGTGGCTTGCCCATGTCCTCCTCCTTCATGCCGATGGCATAAAGCATTGCCTGGGCAGCAGGATTGGTCACTTCCTGGGTAAGTGTACGTGAATATTTATTGAGTACTTGAGTGTCGATTTCTTGCATAAAAATGAAAATTCACTAGCAGCGAAAATTCGCTGGACTGAAATATCTTGACAAATAAGGACGCTATCTTTCTATTTTCCAAACATTATTTCCCAATTTTTGAGATTTATCAAGAACTTAGGGCTTTGCTTACCTTTGCAAGACACTATGTTTCAAAAACAGCCAGAATAAACTGCGAATAATACAATTTATGCTCTTGACACCAATTGTGTAGATCAAGAGCCGTCAACTGTCCACCGTAAACTATCCACTAAATAAATGACCACCGAAACCGCCTCCCACTACGACCACCTCGAACGCATGAATATTCAGGAACTTCTGGTCAACATCAACAAGGAAGACAAAACAGTTCCGCTTGCCGTGGAAAAGTCCATTCCGCAGATTGAGAAGCTGGTAGAGCAAATCGCCAAGCGCATGAAGCAGGGCGGGCGGCTTTTCTACATCGGGGCTGGCACGAGTGGACGACTGGGCGTCGTGGATGCTTCCGAATGTCCGCCGACCTACGGCGTCCCTTTCGATATGGTGATCGGCATCATGGCGGGCGGTGATTCGGCCATCCGCAAAGCCGTAGAATTCGCCGAGGACGACGACGAACAAGCTTGGAAGGATCTCAATGAATACCAAATTACCAATCTTGATTCCCTTATTGGTATTGCTGCCTCGGGTCGCACGCCTTACGTCATCGGCGGCCTCAATCGAGCCCGTGAAGCGGGCATACTAACGGGCTGCATCGTCTGCAATGAAGGTTCAGCGGTGGCGAAGGCAGCAGAATTTCCGGTGGAGGTAGTCGTCGGCCCTGAATTTGTGACGGGAAGTACCCGCATGAAGTCCGGAACGGCCCAAAAGCTGGTACTAAATATGATCTCTACCTCAGTGATGATTCGCCTCGGCCGGGTACAGGGCAACAAAATGGTGGACATGCAAATGACCAACCACAAACTGGTCGAACGCGCCATCCGCATGGTGATGGAAGAAACCAACGTTTCTCGCGAAGAAGCCGAAGCCCTGCTCGACGCCCACGGCAGCGTGAGAGGAGCGATAGAGGCCGTTTAGAGTTATTGCAGGACCGCCTGGCGATTCAGAGTTCAGCGTTTTTTAGAAAACTGAGCCGCAGTATACGTCTAAACAATTACACAATTCAACGATTCAATAATTACACAACAACATGAAAGCTGCCGTCCTCGAAGAAGTCAAGCAACCCTTAGTAGTTCGGGAAGCCGAAAAGCCTGATCCTGGTAAGGGAGAAGTACTGGTTAAACTGAAAACAGCCGCCCTCAACCACCGCGATGTCTGGATTCAGAAAGGGCGCTATCCTGACATCAACACGCCGGTTATCCTAGGTTCCGATGGCGCGGGGGTAGTTGTGGAAGTAGGGGAGGGTGTAAGCGAGTATTGGCTGGAAAAAGAA
>NZ_JBGSXF010000695.1:0-5038 GCF_041751555.1 Persicitalea sp.
TAGCGGGCAATTCCCTATTTTTGGATAAAAAACGAGACCATGGCCGCCATAAATGAAACTAACCCTCACCAACTCCGCGATCTCATCCGCCTTGCCCTGCGCGAGGACGTCGGCGACGGCGACCACTCTTCCCTTTCCTGCGTACCCGAAACCGCCACCAAACGTGCTCGGCTGCTCGTCAAGCAAGCGGGCGTGCTGGCAGGCGTGGAAGTCGCCTTAGTTGTTTTTGAAGAAGTCGATCCCAATCTGAAAGTGGATGTAAAAATCCAGGACGGCTCCCACATTGAAGTCGGCGACATCGTCCTCACTGTCGAAGGCAGTGCGCGGTCCATTCTGCAAGCTGAGCGACTGATGCTGAACATCATGCAGCGCATGAGTGGTATCGCCACCTACACCCGTAGCATGGTTGATCTTATCGCCGATCTGCCCGTTAAGTTGCTGGATACCCGAAAAACTACCCCCAACTTTCGTCTTTTTGAAAAAATGGCCACCCGCATTGGCGGGGCGCACAACCACCGCATGGGGCTGTACGATATGATTATGCTGAAAGACAACCACCTCGACTACGCCGGGGGTATTCAGGCGGCGCTCATCCGCGCCCGTGAGTACCTTGAAAAAACTGGCCGTGACCTGAAAATAGAAATCGAAACCCGCAATCTGGGCGAGGTGGACGAAGTGATGCGCGTGGGCGGCGCGAACATTATCATGTTGGATAATTTTTCGCTGGAAGATATGCGCGAGGCGGTCAAAAAAATCGGTGGACGCATCGAAACCGAAGCCTCGGGTGGCATTGATGAAACTACTCTCCGCGCCGTGGCAGAAACGGGCGTGGACAGCGTTTCAAGCGGCGCGCTGACGCACCAAATCAAGAGTTTGGATTTGAGCTTGAAAGCTTTTTGAATGATGAATGATGAGTGACGCATATCACAGTGAGTTGTTCCGTCATCACTCACCACTCATCATTGAAGACTAACTAAATGGAAACACCGCTACCCATCAGATTTCTTCTTGTTTTGATGAGTGGCGGGTTTGTAATTATTACCGCCTTTCCCGCTCCCGCCCAAACTCCGCCGCGCCGTGAGATCGACATTCAGCAGTTTGTGCAGGAGCTTTTCCCTGTTCCCAGCGAGGATATCAATTACAGCGATTTGTTCGAGTCGCTATTTCAGTTGTACGCCAATCCGCGCGACCTGAATATCGCCACGCGCGACGAACTTGCGGCCACCTACATCCTCACACAAAACCAGTTGGATGCCCTTATGGACTACCGCACCCAGCTCGGGCCGCTGCTTTCGCTATACGAGTTGCAGGCGATTCCTGGCTTTGACTTGCCTACGATTCGGCGGTTGTTGCCCTTCGTTACGGTGCAAACGCGGCAGTTATCGCTGCGCGAATCATTGAAAAACCCCACCCAACATTACCTCATTCTGCGGTCGGAAAGGCTTTTGGAACAGCAGAAAGGTTTTTCTGCAATAGATACGACCTCTCGCTCGCGGACGCGCTACGCGGGCGACCCTTATCAGGTATATGCCCGCTACCGCTACTCACGCATTGGGGCCTTTAGCTTCGGCTTCACCGCCGAGAAAGATGCGGGTGAAGTACTGGCATGGCGGCCCGAGCGGCAGATTTTTGGCGGCGATTTCACCTCTTTCCACGCCCAGGTTATGAATCGGGGGCGGCTCAAAAATCTCATCATCGGCGATTTCCAGATGCAGGCCGGGCAAGGCGTAGTGATGGCAGCGGGCTTTGCGCTGGGTAAAGGCACAGAAACCATTCTAACTACCTACCGCAGTACTTTGGGACTGCGGCCTTATACCTCGGTGCTGGAAGCGGGCTTCTTTCGAGGAGCCGCCGCGACGGTGAATGTGCAGAAGAATCTGGACGTGACGATCTTCGGCTCAGGTACTCGCCGCGACGCCAGCCTGAGCGAATTGTCAGACGGTCCCGAGGGTACGGTCATTTCCTCGCTTCTCACCGCCGGGCTGCACCGCACGCCCAGCGAGCGCGATAAGCAGGGGTTGATTCCTGAAAAGAATGCTGGCTTTCACGCGCTCTACACTTTTCCCAAACAAACGGGCAAGATCGGGATGACAGCCCTCTACACCCATTTCGATGGTAGCTTGCAGCGGCGCGATTTGCCCTACAATAAATTTGAATTTAGGGGAAAAGAAAACCTGACCGTTGGCTTGCACGGGGACTACCACTGGCGGAATTTCCATCTGTTCGGCGAAGGCGCGCGCTCCCAGAGCGGTGGGCTGGGTGGCGTGGGCGGCTTGATCGCGACGTTGAGCAAAGCGCTGGATTTTACCTTTCAACTCCGGCATTACGATCGGAATTTCCATACCTTCTACGGCAATCCGATTACCGAAGGCTCGCGGCCCATTAACGAGTCCGGCACGTACTGGGGACTGCGCTACAAACCCAACCGCCGCTGGCAGTTCAGCGGCTTTTACGACCGATTTAGTTTCCCCTGGTTGAAGTACCAGGTTAATGCACCCTCCGATGGCAACGACCGCCTGTTGCACGTTCGTTACACACCCAACAAACGTTTTACGGCTTTCGCGCTTTTCCATGAGGAGCATGAAATGAGAAACCTGCCGGGCGGCAGTACGCCGCTACCCGACATCGCCACTACCATCCGCCGCACGGCGGTGCTGCAGGCAGAGTACGATGTTCCGTTAAAATTTTCGATACGTACACGCGTGCAGGGCGGCGATTTTACCTACGTAGGTACTTCCCGCTCGCAGGGCATCACGGTGATTCAGGACCTGACTTGGCGTTTTGCCAAACTGGAATTAAGCGGCAGGGTAGCTTATTTCGCAACCGACAACTACGATAGCCGCCAATACGTGTACGAAAAAGACGTCCTCTACGCCTTCTCGCTGCCCGCCTACTACGACAAAGGCACCCGACACTACATTATGCTGCGCTACGCGATGTCAAGAAATCTTAGAATCTGGCTCCGCTGGTCGCAATCGCGCTTCTTTAATACGGAACTCCTCAGCTCGGGGCTTGGCGAAATCCAGGGAAACACCCGAAGCGAAGTGAAGGCGCAGGTGATGTATTCTTTTTAAGATTTCGGCTTCGCCTTCTTCGGATCGATAACTGTTTCGGCGCGGCTGACGGCGGAGGTGCCGAAGAAGCCGAGGGCTTTTTTGCCGTTAGGTTTCAGATTTTGGATGTTGGTGGGAATATTGGCGGGCGGCACAGCAAAAATGCCGCCGTTGGTAGTTTCCTGCCTTACCTGAAATAAAAAATAGTAGCTTTCGAGCGTAATGCTGTGCAGTTCCACGCCCACCGTATCGCCCGCCGAGAAGAGCTTGTTGACGTTGATCGACTGCCGTAGCGGTTGGATAAAAACCAGTCCATCAGAAGGCGAGCCGGGACTGAACGAGGCGTCGAAGACCAGTGAGATGTCGTTGGGGTCGGTGCCGTAGAGTTTGCCGCTTTTCAAAGCTTTGATCCAGTAGGTGTCGCCGAGACCCACAAAATCGCGGGCGTAAAATTGGGCAAGGTAACCGTCTTTAGGTCCTTTGGGAGGATTGATGGGAAAACTTTCCTCTTCATAGACTAACGAGTCGATTTTCGGTACCCGCTTGATTTCGCTGGTAGCGGCGTACTCCTCGCCGTCGTAGCGAATCTGCAATGCGTACTTACCCCCTATGCGGCCCAAAGCTACCGTATCTGACTTTGGGGTCCATCGGTAAATACCTTTGCCTTTCTCATCCATAAATTGATACACCGTGCCTTTGTCGTCCGTCACCGACACCTCGGCCCCCAGGGCGGGTCTGGCCGGGCTATTGTTGAAGTATGCCGCCGACAGCGTCAGCTTTATTGTTTGCGGGCCGGTTTTGTTAGTAATCCAGCCGTCAACCACGAGTTCGGCGGGGCCAGTTTCGGTTTTGATGTCAATGGCGTCTTCGCAGCCAGTCAGGAAAACTGCGGCGGTGAACAGGCTCATCAATAAATAAACAACACTTTTTTTCATCAAAATTTTTCTTTTCATAATTAGCTACCGGCCGTTGGTACTTATTCGCCGCTAGACGTGGCACGCCAAGCCTCTACACAATTTCAAAATTTGAAATTATACGTCACAGCCGGAATCACCGACCCAATGACCGAGAAGCGAATAGCCTCGGTCGCAAGCGGGTTATCATCGTTCTGCTGGACATAGACCGAATACGGATTCCGGCGGTTATAAGCATTATATACCGAGAAAACCCATTCGCCCTGGCCGATGCCGAACAGCTTTTTCTTGGATTTCAAAGTCGCTGCCAAGTCCAAACGGTGATAGGCCGGGATGCGGTTGTTGTTGCGAGCGTTATAGACGTTATGCGGCAAAGCCCAGCCATTGTACTCGAAGCGATTGGTCGGGAAAGTCGCCGGAGTGCCTGATGCAAACGTAAAGGTAGATGATAGCGTCAGCCGCTCTTTCAGGTTATAAATTCCGACCGCCGTAAAGTTGTGGGGCTTATCGAAGCGAGCCGGAAACCAGTCATCATTGTTGACGTTTTCGATCAGTCGCTCGGTGCGGGCCAGCGTGTAGCTCAGCCAGCCCGTCAGGCGACCTTTATTTTTTCTCAGGAAAAATTCGGCCCCATAGGCGCGGCCTTTGCCAAAAAGCAGGTCACCCTCTACGTAGCGGTTGAGTAGTAGATCAGAATTGCGAACGTAGTCGATCTGGTTTTTCAAATCCTTATAATACACTTCCACCGAAGCTTCGTAGGTGTTATCGCGGAAATTTTGGAACCAGCCCAAAGCCACCTGATCAGCAATCTCAGGCTTGATGAGGTTAGTACTTAACGTCCAGACGTCCAGCGGCGAACTGGCTGCCGTATTAGACAATAGGTGCAGGTACTGCGCCGTACGGTTGTAGCTGGCCTTGATGGAGGTAGTGGAACTCAGACCAATATTCATGGAGAATCTTGGCTCCCAGTTGCCGTACCGCTTTATGACATCGCCATTGGCCACCGCCGTACCCGGCAACTCGGGAAACTTGCGTTCGCCCTCCTGAAATTCCTGGTACTGATAAATCTGA
>NZ_JBGSXF010000696.1:0-4504 GCF_041751555.1 Persicitalea sp.
TAAAAAGAAGGGGAAATGGGAAAAAGCGGCCCAGGAGAAAATCATCTACCCCGGTTGGAGCGCGCATTTTCGGGTCGAGAAATGGGACGACACGGCGGAGGTACCTTATCGGGTAAGCCTGGGTAAGCAGGCATCCTTCGAGGGAACGATCCGCCCAGACCCTATTAACAAAGACGAGATCAAAATCGCGACGATGTCCTGCAACTCACCGCGCGATGAGACCGTCGAGGAGCGGGCTGAATACATCAAGAACCTACGCTTTCAAGATCCTGACATTCTGTTTTTTGCGGGCGACCAATCTTACATCCACCAGTACCACACCTACGGTATTCTTCTTTTCGGCGTACAGTTTGCCGAGATTATGAAGGATCGTCCGACCATCATGATCCCCGACGATCACGACGTGGGCCAGGGCAATTTTTGGGGCGCGGGCGGCGGCGTGGCCGACTCCCCGGCGGGCGACACGGGCGGCTACTACTACCCGGCGGAGTACGTCAAGATGGTGGAACGCTGCCAGACCTGGCATCTGCCCGATGCCTACGATCCAACGCCCATAAAGCAAGACATCGGGGTTTACTACACCAATCTCAGAATCGGCGGCGTGGATTTCGCCATCATCGAAGACCGCAAGTTCAAGAGCGGCCCGAACGGTACTATCCCAAAAATGGGACCGCGCCCCGACCATATCGTGGACCCCAGCTACGACCGCAAGGCAGTGGATCTGCCGGGTCTGGACTTGCTCGGTGATCGTCAAATCAAATTCCTCAGCGACTGGGGCCAAAACTGGGAAGGTGCTCAAATGAAGGTAGTTTTATCCCAAACGGCCTTTTGCGGGGCCGTCCACCTGCACGGCAGCATGGACAACCGCCTGCTGGCCGACCTCGACTGCAACGGCTGGCCCCAAACGGGCCGCAACAACGCCCTGCGCGAACTCCGCCGCTGCCTCGCCACCCACCTTTGCGGCGACCAGCACCTGTCGGTCACTGTCAAGCACGGCATCGACGAGTACCGTGACGGCCCGCTGGCGTTCACCAACCCTGCCCTGGTCAACACCATCTATGGTCGCTGGTGGTGGCCGCTGGATGAAAAAGAGGGAGGAGGAGCCAAGATAGAAAATCCGCTCCCCTGGACGGGCGATTACGAAGATGGCCTGGGTAACAAAATCACGATGTACGCCTACGCTAATCCCAAGCAAAAGGATGCCAAGGAATTGAGAGACAGTCGCATGGATCGTGCCGATGGCTACGGCATTGTCCGTTTCAACAAGAAAACCAGCGCGATAACTTTCGAGTGTTGGCCCAGGTTTTCTAACCCAGCAAATGGAAATGGCGAGCAATTCACGGGTTGGCCCCAAACCTTCAAGATGTCCGACAACGATGGTCGGAAGGTTACGGGCTACTTGCCAACCTTAAAATTTGCCACCGAAAATCCGGTGGTGCAGGTGATTGACGAGGCTTCGGGGGAGATTTTGTACACTGAACGTGTGAAAGGGAAAGCGTATCGGCCGAGGGTGTTTGGCGAAGGGAGTTTTACCGTGAAAGCCGGGAAGGACAAGCCGGAGAAAACCGTGCAGGAGAAAGTGAAAGTAGGAGAGGGGATGGTTGAGGTGAAGGTGTAGGGCGATTTTGGACATTTTATGCCATTAGAAATTATTATCCTTGTAATTTGGGTCGAGAAGTCCTAATTTGCAAGGATGATAACAAGAAAAGTACGAAAAGACGTCGAAAAAGCACTCGATCGCCAACCTGCGGTGGCTATCATTGGCACTCGGCAGGTTGGCAAAACTACCCTTGCCCTTGACATTGTGGAAGGTCGGGCGTCGGTGTACCTGGACTTGGAGTCTTACGAAGACAGGGATCGGCTACAAGATCCAATTTTGTTTTTTTCGCAGTACGAGGACAGTTTGATTGTTCTGGATGAGATTCATCGGATGCCCGAAATTTTCCAGACATTGCGCGGGGTGATCGACAAAGGACGTCGTAAGGGAAAAAGAACGGGCAGGTTTCTGATCCTCGGCTCCGCCTCGCTCGACCTGCTGAAGCAGTCGGGTGAAAGTCTGGCGGGACGCATTGGCTATATAGATATGCACCCGCTGAATGTCCTGGAAGTGGGCGTGGATAATCAAGTTTCCTTGTGGGTGCGGGGCGGGTTTCCCGATAGTTTTTTGAGTGCAAGCGAACAGGACAGTTTTTTAACAAGGAAAGACTTCATCCGTACGTACCTCGAACGCGATATACCACAATTTGCCCCGCGTCACCCTGCGGAAATGCTCGAACGCTTGTGGATGATGCTGGCACACAGTCAAGGTGGATTGTTGAATGCCTCGAAGCTTGCCACAAACTTATCTATAGGCACCAAAACCGTAAATTTTTACATTGACCTACTTGTCGATTTGTTGTTGTTCAGGCGTTTGCAACCCTACCATGCCAACATAGGGAAACGCCTGGTGAAAACACCCAAGATATATATCAGAGACAGCGGATTACTGCACGCGCTGCTGGGGATTAGGGATTACAAGGCACTGTCCGGCCATCCCGTATTGGGGGGAAGTTGGGAGGGGTTTGTCATTGAAAATATATTTTCCATCCTTCCCCAAGGCACGAAACCTTACTTTTACAGAACTTCGGCCGGAGCTGAAATCGATTTGGTGTTGGAAATGCCGAACAGCGAGATTTGGGCGATCGAGATAAAAAGCGGCTTGACGGCCAAACCAAGCAAGGGGTATTACATCGCAATCGAGGATGTTAAGGCCACGCACAGCTACGTCGTGTATGCAGGCGCGGAGCAGTATCCCATAGCGGAAGGCATCGATGCCATTAGCCTGGCTGGGCTGATGCTTCTTTTGGAGGAACCCTGACGGGTAAAAGGAGGAGTTCTGTGTGGAAAGCTTAATCTTCCTTGACATCGGACGAGAATACTATTTCCATAGACTCTCCAATTCTTCCATACTTATGACTGTTCCTTTCCCCGCCTTTTTTTCTACTCGACCTCTCTCAATTTTTGCCACAAATTCAGGATTGTAAGGCGATTCCTCCGATTGGAATTTGATTTTTAAAGCCTTAGCTACCGCTTTCAAGGCTTCGAGTTTTTCCTGGTTGTCTGAGCGAAATATGAGTGTTTCCACCTTGTTTGAGTTTGAATCTGCAATTAAATGATAAAATTAAACTAATCTCTCAGTAAAAGTAACGAATAGTTCAAGTGCGCCCTACTGGTACTCGATCTCGAACTCGTATGAATTCGGGCGCGAGATCGTGAAAATCCAGCAGTAATTGACGCATTTGCGTTTGGAGTTTCTCGACACTTTCGGCTTCATCTACGAGAAGATTGTCTTCATGATAGACACGGCCCCAAAATGCCCCGGTGCCATTCTCGATAATAAGTTTTTTACGAAGGGTATTCTTCATTTATTTTATGCCTATCTATAAGATGTTCTACAGTATAGCTGAGTAACGGCAATGCACTTTTTACTATTCGATCATCGTTGACATTGCCAGGAGTTTTTTCGCCGTGGAAAATATTGCACCTGATTTGATATAGAACATTTTTTATAGTTTTTAATTCATTATTCTCACATAATACTATAATATTTTTTTTGGCCATTTCATCAACATTGCCTGATTTATCGTACAATTTACTTTTGGCCATATTAACAACATAATGACGACTATTACTTTTATAATCCTTTTGTAAAGAAGCTTTCAGGTCTTCAAACAACTGGTTTGAATCATCTAAATTTCCCCTATACCACTCTTCGAATTCTCTAACAAATTCATTGAAGATAATGTCTTCGGTATAATTAGTAGAAACTGAAATAAATAATCTTGGAGGAGACTCCAAATTTTTACTCCACTTTAAATCAAGGCTCCACTTCTCCGAATCAATATTCAAAGTTGTTTCCTCAACATGGATTTTTTGTGGTATACTTTTCACTTCATTCAGTACGCGAATGGCCCTTTTAGATTTCTGTCTCTCTATATTAGCACGCTCAATCGTTGCCTGTTTGTAATACAAATTATAGCAAATGGCATTAAACGCAATCCATTCGGACATAAATTTCATATAGAAATCGTTTGAGCCTAAGGAAAGATTATGCCAAGACTTGATTAGCTTTTTTTGCTTGTCGTCAAAATAGGCCATACTATATTCCTTTGGTTGTTATTTGTTTGGTCCAAGCGTCATATTCACTTTTCATCGACGGTAGGGTCACTTCAAAATCATTCGGGTAACTTTTTATGGCTTCAAGTTGCTTCAATAAATGACTATCATCTAAAATATTAAACACTACTTTTATGGTATTCTTTTTTAATTCATTATTTGCTGTTTCATAAAGCTGATGTCGCTCGTCATTAGTCAGAATATCATAAATACTAGTTCTAGTCAGATTATGTAGTTCTTTTGATGGTTCTACTTTTTTTAAAACATAAACTGCTATCATCAAATAGATGTCGTCAATAGTATTTTCAATGGTTGGAATAACTACCTTTTTCTCAGTAAACTCAATCAT
>NZ_JBGSXF010000697.1:0-5442 GCF_041751555.1 Persicitalea sp.
CACTTTTCTGTGCTCTCACTCCACCATGTCAAAGAACGTTGCCCCGGCCGATGCCGGGAGCCTGCGGGAAGCTGTCTTGCCAGCCGCCCTCCCCGTTTTGGGATTGCAAAGGTGCAAGCTTTTTTTCAATCAGCCAAACACTCCCAGAAAATATTTTTAACGCACCGGCAGTAGTCCCTGACTTTCAGGACAATTGAACGCAAAAAAAATTGAAAGAGCTTGTCAATAGACTGCTAGGCGAGAGAGTGAGTGCAGGAAATATTATGTTTAATACTTTCAAATAGGACAACTTCCAAACCAGGGGACAGTAGTTTGGCCAAAGGAACTGGGCAGGTAAAGACAGTATTGTTTCTCCTTTTATCTATGCATAAAGGATTTGCCTAGATTCCCTCGCCCCTGCTGGCAGATAACAAAACGGTGAAATAACATGAGCGTGAAAAATAATGCGACCACCTTGACCCGTCGGCGCTTTTTGACCAGCACCAGCCTTGTACTGGCTGGAAGCGCACTGACATTCGACCTGGCAGCGCGGAGAGCCGAAGCCGATGAACCTATCATCGACATTCACCAGCATACCAACTACTTGGGACGGACCGACGCGCAGTTGGTGGCGCATCAGAAGGCAATGGGCGTTACTACGACCATTCTCCTACCCGCCGGAACGCCCGCCTTTGGCTTGTCAACGCATAAGGGCGAGTCGAACGGTTTGCAGGCTCAGTGCGGCGGCAACGAATCCTGTCGAGCTTTGGCCAAAAAGTACCCGAAAGCTTTCACGTTTGGGGCCAACGAAGTACCGGATATTTCGGGGGCTATTGACGAGATCGAGAAGTATCTGAAACTCGGTGCCCCACTCATCGGCGAATCCAAGTTTGGCCTGGAATGCGACGAGCCGGCGATGCAGGCGATTTATAGACTGGCCCGAAAGTACAGGGTACCCGTGCTGATGCACTGGCAGCACGCGATGTACAACTACGATTTCCACCGCTTTCACATGATGTTGGAAAAGTACCCCGATGTGAACTTTATCGGTCACGCACAAACCTGGTGGGCCAACATTGATAAGAACCATACGGATCAAAACGTCCTTTATCCCAAAACCAAAGTGACCGCCGGGGGCCTGACCGACGAGTTCTTGACCAAGTACCCTAATATATATGGCGATATGTCGGCGGGATCAGGCTTGAATGCGATGTTGCGGGACGAGGATCATGCTCGTGGCTTTCTGGATCGCCACCAGGATAAACTACTTTACGGCAGTGACTGTGTGGATAGTGTGGGTCACGGCCCGGAATGCCAAGGTGCTCAGACTATAGCAGCTATCCGTAGGCTCGCACCGACCAAGGCCATCGAGCGGAAATTGCTTTATGGAAATGCGAAAAAACTATTTAAGCTGTAGTTCAGTAGATTATGGATAAATTTAGGAATCCCTTTCCAAAAAAGTTAACAAGAATAGCGTGAAGGCAGAATCCCATTTGACAGCCAAGCCCTATCATTCGGAGTAGGCATCCAAGCTATTTGCTACCGTATTTGTCTTCTTAACTTATTGTCAATCAAATGAATATAATTGATTTCCTAAAAAATAAACTTACGATAATCGGCGTCCTCTGTCTGCTGAGTATCATGGGTCACGCCCAGCGATACGCTGCCGCGCTCTCCCCTACCGAGTCTCGCGAAACTTTCCAGCTCAACGCCGATTTTGACATCGAACCATTTATTACCGAGCCGGATGTGCTGTCGCCTGTGGACATTGCCTTTGATGCGCGCGGCAACATCTACGTAGTCGAAATGGGCGATTACCCTTACGATGCCAAGCCCGGCAACTACAAGGGGCGCATCCGCATGCTTCGCGATACGGACGGTGACGGAAAAGTCGATAAGTCCTTTGTTTTTGCGGAAGACTTACCCAGCGCCACAAGTGTGCTGCCCTGGGAGGGCGGCATTTTGGTCACAGCGGCACCGGATATTTTGTACTTGAAAGACACCGACGGAGATAGCAAGGCAGACGAGCGGGAAGTAATTTTCACGGGTTTCTTCGATAAGAACTCCGAAGCCCAGGTCACCAACCTTCGCTTCGGACCCGACAATTGGATCTATGCCAATAACCACGGCCAGAGGGGGCTCGTCAGCTACAAGCGTAAGCCCGAAACCCCGGCCATTGACGTATCGGGCGGGAACTTTCGCTTTCGTTTGGATCGAGATCTGTTTCAGTCGGAGTCGGGAGTGGGACAGTTCGGCCTGGCTGTCGACGACTGGGGCCACCGCTTCTACTCCCAGAACACTCTGCACATTCAGCAGGCCCCCATTGCTTGGCGCTACGCCCACCGCCACGAGTACCTGCCCTCATACCGGGTGGATGTCAATATTTCTGATCACGAGCGGGAAATGTTCCAAAAATCGCCCACGCCCCATTGGCGTGAGGTGCGCAGTGCCCGACGTCAGGCCAACTACGACTCCCTCGGGCTGGATCGAAAGGAATACGCCCGCGATTATTTCTCGGGAGCCTCCGGTGGGACTTTTTATGGCGGCGATGGTTTCCCGGAAAGCTATTACGGCGCTGTCTTTACCGGGGATGTCTCGGGTAATTTGGTGCACCGCGACGTACTTTCCAGTGACCCGGACCAGCCCGCCTTCGTGGCCTCGCGTGATGACAGGGAAAAGGAACAAGAGTTCCTTACCAGCACCGATCCCTGGTTTCGTCCCGCCAATTTTTACACTGGGCCGGACGGCTACCTGTACTTGGTCGATATGTACCGTCAGCACATCGAAACGCCCGTTTCAATTCCCGAAGACCTGAAAGAGGACATGGATTTCGCCAACGGCGAGCAGTACGGCCGCATCTGGCGTATTTTCCCAAAGAACGGGCCAAAGAGAGAGGTAGTACTTCCCAACCTTGCGGAGAAAGAGTCAGCCGAATTGGTGACTCTTTTAACTCATCCCAACCAATGGTGGCGGCTGACGGCCCACCGTCTGCTGCTGGAAAGGCAGGACAATAGTATCCTGCCATTGCTAAACAAAACATTAAACGAAAGTACCATGGCCCAGGCGAGACTTCTCGCTCTCTACAGTATAGAAGGTCAGAATGCGCTTGCTGCGGATCATGTCAAGAAAGCTTTGAGCGACGTCGAGCCAGGCGTGCGGGAACACGCGCTGATGCTGGCCGAAAAGTACCCGCAATTCTTGCCAGAAATTATCAAACTGACCGACGACGCATCGCCGCAGGTGGCTTATCAGGCAAGTTTGAGCTTGGGTCAATTTTCCAGCCAAGAAGTACTTCCAGTACTGGCCCGCATTGCGGAGAAAAAAGCTGAGGACAACTTCTATCGGATGGCGGTATTGAGTTCAAAGCCCGGAGCGTCGGCGGAAATGCTCGAAACGATGGCTGACGGAGGTACTTTCTTTAAAAACGCCTCGCCTGGCAAGATGAAACTGATCGAAGAGTTCGCCTACATTACCGGATCGCGCAATGGGAAAAACGAGATTAAAGCCTTGTTGGAGGTACTTTTAGCAAACGAGGAAAGCTGGCAGACCGCCGGGCTGAACGGCTTGGCCAATGGTATCAAGAGATCACAGCACAAAGGCGAAACTGACAAAGCTACCGTCAAAGCGCTTCAAAAGTTGGAAAAAGGCGCTTCGGTTGCCGTGAAGAAAGCGATCGAGGATGTCAGGCAGGCTTTGGCGATTTAGCGAAAAAAATTAACCAAATGGAAAGTGGAGACCATTCGTCGTCTATGTCCATTTGTACAACACAAACAAGAAAATGATCGAGAGAAGAAAACGCCGGGAATTCCTGCGGATGATGGTAGTGACCCCGGTTGGAGGGTACTTAGCAGCGAGCTGCAAAGGTTCCAAGAAAAGTGTCGTAGCGGTTAAGGACGCGAAAAAAGCTAGTCCTTGCGATGACCTCACAGGAGTACCCGCGGTGGACATAGAAAAAAGAAAATCGCTTGGCTATACCAACCTATCGCCGATTCCGGACAGTATGTGCAGCAACTGTCAGCTTTTCATTCCGCAAAAAGAGGGGGCGGAATGCGGCGGTTGTCTGCTGTTCGCCGGCCCTGTTTCACCCGAGGGATACTGCACATATTGGGCACCTGTGGTGTAGTCAATAGCTGCCTTGCGGGAAAACGAAGCAGACGAAAAATTTATTGAGGTTTGGGAATATCAAGCGATTTTTGGAGTTGTGAGACGTATCTATTTTTCCTAATAACTCGATAGACTATAGACAAACAGGGTTCAAACCAACCCACTTTCTTTAAAGTACTCCAATACGTGCATCTTCAGGAGCGATTCCTGCGCCAGAATCTCGCCATGCGGCAATGGTTGCACCAAGTCCCAGTGCGGCCAGCCATCGGTATCTTCGCCCCGTAGCTCGTAATAGCCCGACAGGCTAAGTACCCGGCAAATGCCGATGTGCATAAGGTCTTGCTTCTGTTCTTTGGTAAAATTTATGGCTCCCTTACCCAGTTCCTGCACGCCGATCAGGAAAAGCACGCCGTTCAGGTCGCCCGGTTTCTTGCCGATAATCTTCTGTAGGTTTTCCAACAAATTTTTCCACTGAACATCTAGTGGTGTGTCGATAGCATTCATTTTTTGAGTAAGTATGGGTACTTGGTGGAGAGTCCCGTATCGTTATTATATTTTAGCTCGCTGTGCGGGATTCAACGACAACCAGCCGAAAAGAGTTTTTATGGAAATCACCTGGCGGACCTATTGGAACGATTTCGTTGATTTGCTTTTCCCACGATGCTGCGAGGCCTGCGAGAACGCTCTGGTGGGAAACGAGCGAATTATCTGCACTTAGTGTCAGGCTACCTTACCCAAGGTAGATTCAGATAGCGTAGCGAAAGCAACGGTCACGGCAAAATTTGTGGGCTACCGCGAGGTAAAGGGTGTCTTTTCTTTTCTGGCTTTCACAAAAAGGGGAAAAGTACAGAATTTGCTCCACGCTTTGAAGTACAAAAACAAGCCGGAAGTAGGCATATTGTTAGGAAAAATGATGGCGCAGGAATTGACCGAGAGAGCAGATTTTCCGACTGCCGATTTGATTGTGAGCGTTCCTCTGCACAAAAAGAGACGGCAGGAACGCGGATACAATCAGAGCGATGCCTTTGCCGAAGGACTATCGGAAATAGCGAACATTCCGTGGTCAGGGAGCGTCTTGTCTCGCGTTCGCTACACCAAATCCCAAACCGGAAAAACAAAAACGGAACGACAGGAAAACGTGAAGGATATTTTCCAGGCATCCGACCCTTCACAAATCCAAGGCAAACGAATTATCCTGGTAGATGACGTGCTGACGACCGGAGCGACGCTGGAATCCTGTTTGAATGTATTGCTTCGCGCGGGCTGCGATACAGTCTATATAATGACGATAGCTGCGGCCCAGCAATAAGCGGACACGCAGCTATCGTCACTCTCATTGAAGAGCTTTCTATCTCGCCA
>NZ_JBGSXF010000698.1:0-5681 GCF_041751555.1 Persicitalea sp.
GATGTTAAAATTCAAGTAAAAATGCCTTGACAATACCGCCTAGAACATTTTCCAAACAACTCACGTTCGATACCCGTAACTTTGCCACAAAGGTACAAATACCCCACTACCTTCCCTAGACCAGAAATCCATGACCCGCCTCAGCGTCAACATCAATAAAATAGCTACCCTTCGCAACTCACGCGGGGGCGATAACCCCAATGTCGTCAAAGTCGCGCTTGACTGCGAGCGGTTCGGAGCCGAGGGCATCACGGTACATCCGCGTCCCGACGAACGTCACATCCGCTACCAGGATGTTTATGATTTGAAAAAAGTCGTCACTACCGAATTCAACATTGAGGGTAACCCCTCCGAGCAAAAATTTGTAGATATAGTCTTGGCTAACAAACCCGAGCAGGTCACCCTGGTACCCGACGCTCTTGGGGCCATTACCTCCAATGCGGGCTGGGACACGGTCAAAAACAAAGATCGTCTGACCGATCTTATCGCCGAATTCAAAGCCGCCGATATCCGCGTGTCCGTCTTCGTAGACGCTGACGTGCGAATGGTAGAAGGCGCCAAAGCCTGCGGCGCTGACCGCGTGGAACTCTACACCGAACCTTACGCCGAGCACTATTTTGAAGACCGAGAAAAAGCCGTCGCACCTTTCGTGAAAGCCGCCGAAGCCGCCCGCAAAGCGGGTTTGGGCTTAAACGCAGGCCACGACCTGAGCCTGGACAACCTGCGATTTTTACAAAAAAATATTCCCTGGCTTGACGAAGTCTCTATTGGCCATGCTCTTATTTCAGACGCCTTGTACTTTGGTCTGGAAAACACAATTCAAATGTACTTGCGGGAATTAGCTTGATAGCGTGGGGGAAGTGGAGGAAGCCTATGGCTTTAAAAAACCATCGAAGGCAGAAGCCCGCCCCATAACATCACTCCCTCATGGCACCTTACAAATCAAAAAATGCCAACCCCACTAACATCAAATGTTTTTTTGCAAAAAGCTCAGACGCTACCCGTCGTCGACGTACGTTCACCGGGAGAATTTTTGCAGGGACATATTCCAGGGGCGGTGAACATCCCTTTATTTAGCAATGACGAACGGGCGCAGGTAGGAACTACCTACAAGCAGGTGAGTCAGGAAGAGGCATTGTTGCAGGGGTTAGAACTAGTTGGGCCGAAAATGGCAGACTTTGTACGGGCATCGAAAATACTAGCCCCTAAGAAAGAAATTTTGGTTCACTGCTGGCGTGGCGGAATGCGTAGCGGCTCGTTCGGCTGGCTGTTGGAAACTGCCGGGATGAAAGTGAGTACGCTGGTGGGCGGCTACAAGGCCTTTCGGAAAGAAGCACTTACCGGATTCGAAACACCCCGGCAGGTGGTAGTTTTAGGAGGAAAAACGGGCAGCGGCAAAACGGAAATTCTGCACCAACTACGTGAGCTAGGCGAGCAAGTGATTGATTTGGAAGGCCTGGCGCACCACAAAGGTTCGTCTTACGGGGCAATCGGCCAACTACCCCAGCCCAGCACCGAGCATTTCGAGAACCGCGTCTTCGCCCAATGGCGACAACTTGACCCAAGCCGCCGCGTATGGATCGAGGACGAAAGCCGCACCGTGGGCCGCTGCCTGATTCCCGAGAAGATATGGGAGCAAATGCAAAATGCGCCACTGATATTGGTCGACATGGAGAAATCGGTGAGAATAGAAAGACTGGTTCGAGAATACGCCTGCTTTGACATTAACCTCCTCTATGAAGCCACCGACCGCATCCAAAAACGCCTCGGCGGCCAACACCACAAAGCCGCCATTGCAGCCCTCGACCAAAAAGATTTCGCTACCGTTGCCGACCTCACGCTTACCTATTACGACAAAGCCTACCAACACGGCGTCGGCCAGCGAAAAGTGATTCACGTAGAAGAAACTTCAGAGGACAATCCGGGGAAGATGGCGGAGCGATTGGTTTTGGGGTTAACTGTCAACCACTAACCTGTTAACCCCAAGTCTTATCCCTCCTTTCGGTCGCAACGTCACCATCGGTTCTGGCTCCACCAATTGATCCGGCGTAAGCAACGCTACGTCGAAATCCCGCAGCAAAGTCGCCAGTGCGAGTTGCATTTCCATCAGTGCGAAATTATTGCCGATGCACAACCTCGGTCCGCCACCGAAGGGTAGATAAGCGTAAGTCGGGCGGTTCTTGGAATTTTCTTCCGAAAAGCGATCGGGATTGAACACCTCCGGTGCGTCCCAGTACTCGGGGCGGCGGTGCAGGGTATAGGGACTTATCAGCATATACGAATCCGCCGGAAAGGCGTACGGCCCGATTTGATCTTCCTCCAGTGATCGCCTACTAACTACCCAAGCAGGCGGGTACAGCCGCAATACTTCCTGCACCACTTGCATCGTATAGCGCAGTTCGCGGGCTTTCTCGAAAGTTGAGGTTGCTGGTTTGGCAAAAACCGCCTCGCTCTCTTCCCTGCTTTTCTGCGCTATTTCCGGATGCTTCGCCAGCAAGTAAAAGGCCCACGACAGCGCGTTAGCTGTTGTTTCATGTCCCGCCATAAAAATCGTCGTCACCTCGTCACGGAGTTGACCGTCCGACATGGTTTCGCCCGTTTCTTCGTCTTCGGTGCGCATCAGCATATCCAGCAGGTCGTCGTAACGAGCTTCCGGGTTGCGCTTAATTTCAGCGCGGCGGCCATTGATGATTCCGTAGATCACTTCTTCTACTTTATCGACCGCTGCCAAAAACTTTTTGTTACGCGGTGTGGGATATTTGAGCGGCAGCCGAATGAAGCTTTTTAGCGTTTGATCCGCAAAGTGCATAATGCCGTCAAGTGCCTCGGAAATACCCGAAATCCGGTCGCCAACATCGGTGCTGAACAGGGCTTTGGTCACGATGTTGAGCGTGAGCCGCATCATGTCCTTACTAATGTCGCGCGGCTGTGTGACATCGTGTGCTTTCCAGTCTTCGACCAGCGATTCCGTTTCCTGCACCATCATATCAGCCATCAGCGCCAGGCGCTGCTTGTAAAAAGCGGGCTGAGCCAACTTGCGTTGCCGCCGCCAGAAATCTTCTTCACTAGTCAGCAGGCCATTACCCAGGAAAGTCGCCAGGATTTTATATGCTTCGCTTTTATGGTAGTT
This sequence comes from Persicitalea sp., assembly GCF_041751555.1. NCBI lineage: Bacteria > Pseudomonadati > Bacteroidota > Cytophagia > Cytophagales > Spirosomataceae > Persicitalea > Persicitalea sp. The sequence continues at coordinate 3,131 of NZ_JBGSXF010000698.1, forward strand.
GCGGTTGTTTTCCTGCAAAACGTATTTCACATCTTCGGCAGTTTGCAAGATATTCAGCTCACGGCCCAGCACGCTCACTACCGAAAGCCGCTCGTGCTGCTCCTGCAAGCGTAGCATAAAGCCCAGCGGATCGCTGATAAAGGGATATGTACTACCCACTAGTGGCCAGCCGCGATGGCGGGGGACGTCTTTTGAAGTCGGAGTTGGCGTTGTCATAAGATGCTAAATTGTGTGGTTTGTTTTATATTTGAAAATTAAAAAAACGAATCACATTCGTATCGTTTTTAAGGTGTCCCTTTATTTCAGGCAATTTTAACTAAATCAATCCACTATGATCTCCCGTATTACCATTGATCCTGTTGTGTGCCACGGTAAGCCCACCATCCGGGGTTCACGGTTGCTGGTAACGACCATTCTGGAACTGCTTGCGGGCGGGGCTTCCTGGTCGGAGTTGAGAGAAGAATATCCTAAACTAGAAGACGATGATATACGCGCCTGCCTTGACTATGCCGTACAGTTGGCGCAATTTAAGTCTATTCCTGTGGCGGCATGAAGTTTCTTGTCGATGAACAATTGCTAAACATTCTTGCCGACTGGCTACAGGAAAAGGACACGACGTAGTCCACGTTTCTGCCTTGCTCACAAACACAAGAATTCCAGATGGGTACATTTGCGAGCGAAGCATGGCCGAATCGCGTGTGGTGATTTCGAAAGACAGCGACTTCTTCAACACCTACCTTTTCAAGAAGCAACCCTACAAATTGCTTTACATCACAACTGGCAATTTACGCAATAGGCCTCTACTTGACTTATTCCGATCATCACTTACCCAATTGCTCGGCACATTGGAAAACGCCAATGTAGTTGAGTTGAACCAAACCACCATCAGAGTCTGGTTTTAATAATTTTTAATTTAAGTATCGAAACGCTCGATCGTCAACCAAATAATATGTCCAAAAAAATCTCCTCCGCCCTCATTTCCGTCTATTCCAAAGAAGGTCTCGAACCGCTCGTGCGGCTTTTGCATAAAAACGAGGTGAAGCTCTACTCCACGGGTGGTACTCAAACCTTTATCGAAAATCTGAATATTCCGGTGACAGCGGTGGAAAGCCTGACGGGCTACCCGTCTATTTTTGGTGGTCGCGTCAAGACGCTGCATCCGGTTGTGTTCGGCGGTATCCTCTACCGCCGTGAAGATGAAGGCGATAAGGCACAGGCGGCGGAATATGATATCCCGGCTCTGGACATGGTCGTGGTCGACCTATATCCTTTCGAGGATACCGTGGCTTCGGGCGCTAAGCCCGCCGAGATCATTGAGAAAATAGACATCGGTGGCATTGCGCTCATTCGGGCGACGGCTAAGAATTTCAAGGATACGCTCATCGTTTCGTCGCGCGAACAGTACACCGATACCCTGAATATACTTACCCAGAAAGAAGGCAAAACCGACCTCGCCGATCGTCGTCGGTACGCAGCGGCAGCATTTGGCGTCTCGTCGCACTACGATACGGCCATTAATCGCTGGTTCCTAAAAGGCGAGGCCGACGAGAGCGATAGCGTCCGCGATTTTGAAAAACTACCTTCCCAAACCCTCCGCTACGGCGAAAACCCGCACCAAGTCGCCACGTTCTACGGCGATTTGGACGCCATGTTCGTCAAACTCCACGGCAAAGAACTTTCTTACAACAACCTAGTGGACGTAGACGCCTGTGTAGGTCTGATCGACGAATTCCAGGACGCCGGACCAACTTTCGCCATTATCAAACATACCAATGCCTGCGGCATCGCTACCGCCGACACGGCCCGCCAAGCCTACGTCAACGCGCTTTCCTGCGACCCGGTTTCGGCCTTCGGCGGTGTGATTATTACCAACACCAACGTGGACGCGGCCACTGCTGAGGAGTTAAACAAACTTTTTATGGAAATCCTGATCGCACCCGCCTATTCGGAAGACGCGCTCAAAATCCTGCAATCGAAGAAAAACCGCATATTGCTGAAGCGCAAGCCACTCCAACTATCCGGCGAAATGTTCAAGACGGTACTCAACGGCGTACTGCAACAGGATAAGGACAACGTCACCGAAACTACCTCCGATATGACGACCGTCACCGAAAAAGAACCGACGGAAGCCGAACTGATTGCGCTGGAATTTGCGACGAAAGTCTGCAAACACACCAAGTCCAATACCATTGTGCTCGCCAAAGAAAACCAACTCCTCGCCAGTGGTACGGGCCAAACCTCCCGTGTAGACGCCCTGCGCCAGGCCATCGACAAGGCCAAAAACTTCGGCTTCGACCTGCAAGGCGCGGTCATGGCTTCCGACGCCTTTTTCCCTTTCCCCGACTGCGTCGAAATCGCTAAGGAAGCGGGCATCACGGCCGTCGTGCAGCCCGGCGGTTCCATTCGCGACAAGGATTCCATCGCTTATTGCGACGCTAATGGGGTAGCGATGGTAACGACGGGGGTGCGGCATTTTAAGCACTGAGTTTTTGGAGGTACAAACGGGCAAAGTAAGTGGTGCGGAAGATTAGCTAGTGAAACCTGCCCAAGA
>NZ_JBGSXF010000699.1:0-3634 GCF_041751555.1 Persicitalea sp.
TGTTGTCCGCATCCTTACCGTTGCAGAATTCATCGAGGTAGGTATTGATGGCGGGAAGTACCACAGCGGCACGCTGCGTAAACGTCGCGCAGCCCAAACCATACAAACCCGGCTCGGAGGTTTCGACTTTTACCACAATCAAATTGGAACCCTGCGGCGCGGTAGCAATCGCCCGCACCTTAGTAATTTTAACGGGCTTCATAGCCGCCGCATAGGCTGGCGTCCCTGCGGCTTCCCGCGCCTCGGCGGTGGAAATCCCACCAAAGAGTCCTAATAGCCCTGCTGAGCCGCCGATAGTTTTAATTGTATCGCGTCGTTTCATCTTTTAATTTTGAATGATAGAATGAGTGAATGATAGAATACTTACAACAGAAAATTCTGTGACTTCAAGTGCATAAGCCCTTTATTCACTCATTCTATCATTCACTCATTCAAAATTAAAGTTTTTTGTCCCACCACACCCGCGTGTCCAAATCATTTGGCCCCTGACGGCTGATGGCTTCGTTGACGCTGCCGACGTTCACCGTCAGTTCGCTGTCGGGATAGGGCAGGCGGCGGATGAAGTCGCCCTTGATTTCGGAACCGGGATAGGGGTTTTTCTTCAAAGCTGGGAAGCCGCTGCGGCGGAAGTTGGCCCAGGCTTCATTGCCATCCAGGAAGGCGGCAACCCAGTACTGCGTGTTGATTTGCTCTAACTCCTTGCCTGCAGTTAGGGGGTGGGTGTCGAGATAGGCTTTGATGGCGGCTTCGGGAATAGCCGCATTGGCCCCATAAGCGGCCATTTGCTCCATGTTGGCCCGGATGCCCTTAGCAAAATACTCAGCCGCCGTGCCACTTACCCAGCCACGGAAGGCGGCCTCGGCCAGCAGGAGCTGCACCTGCGCGTAGGTGATGTGGAACTCGGGCGCGTCCAGTTTCAGCACCGTGCTGAGGTTCACCTGCGAGTAATCCCACAGGCTCACGACGCCGTTGGTCGCGAAGGTCGTGCTGATCGACACGTCGTTGTAGCCCATTGGCATCCCCACCTGTACTTTCGGGTCGGAAGATGCACGGGCGGCGTTTTGTTCTGGCCCGCCTTTGGCCCCCACGTAGCGCACCGCAAACACGGGCAAACGCGGGTCGTTGTTTTCTTTCAGAAAATTCACAAAGGGCGCGGCGAGGTAGAAGTTCGTCTTCTCGCGGGCCGCCAGGTGGTTAGCGATGTAGTTGTTATAAATCGCCGTGTGCCGGATAATGGAATTGTCGGCGTTGGATTGAAACACTCCCCCCGACACGGCTTTTTTTACAAAGGTCTGGGCCGTGGCCGGATCCACTTTCGATAGGCGCATGGCGGCGCGGAGCAGGAAGGAATTGCCCAGCTTTTTCCACTTGTCCACGTTGCCACCGTACAGGATGTCCGTCGTCACGGCGGCTTGGGCGGTCGTCAGGGCGGCAGTGGCCTCGTCGAGTTCTTTCAGAATGTCCTTATAAATTGCTTCCTGCTTGTCGTACTTAGGCGTGATGATTTCGGTCGTAAAGCCCTGGCCCGCCTCGAAATATGGAATATCGCCGTACGTATCCGTCAGAATCATAAATGTATAGGCTTTCCAGATACGAGCCTGGTTGTAAATGTTCGACTGCTTAGGATCGCCCTTGGTCTGATCCAGCACCGCGACCAACTGCTTCACCACGTTGCGGTAGAAGTTGGTCCATACGCGGTCGGTGTTGCTGTTGTTGATCTGATCGTAGTTGCCGCCCGACAGCGAACTACCGTAAGGCGTCACGATTTGCTGCACAATTGGGAAGTGGTACGTTAGCATGCCCAGCGTGGAGCCGCCATCGAGGTAAGTCGTGCTAATAATGGCCTTGTTCAGCACAAACGAAGGTGCCAGCGAAGTAGGGTCCACCTTATTGGTGTTGATCTCGTCAAAGCCCTCGTCGCAGGAAGTGGCGAACAGGCAGATGGCGATGGAGAAGAGTATGGTTAGCTTTTTCATGTGTATTTTAATTTTGAATGATAGAATGAGTGAATGAGTGAATACTGGACTCCGATTTCTATTTTTCTATTCTAACGAAGTCACGTACTGTTATATGGAGTGATTTTTTATTCACTCATTCTATCATTCACTCATTCAAAATTGACACTAAAACCTTACGTTTAGGTTAAAGCCCATGCTCCTTGTCGGCGGGAGGCCGGGCCAGAAGTCTAGTCCTACGGCGTTGTCCGAAGAGTTGAGGGCTTCTTCGGGATCCATGTTTTCCGTCCATTTCTTGATGATCAGTACATTGTTGGCCACGGCGTTCAGCTTCAAACCTTTCACGAACGAGCGTTCGCCCAATAGCCTGGTGAAATCGTAGCCCAGCGTGATCTGGCGCAGTTTCCAGAATCCGGCGTTGAAGACGAAGTCCTCGTTGATGCCCTGCGGGTTGAGCGACTCGTAGAACGGCTGCACCAACGCCCTGGTTTGGTTAATTTCGCCGTTGGGGTTCACGCCTTCGCCGATAACGTAGCCCACGTCGCGGCCCGGCAGCGTCCGCTTCGACAGGCCGTGGCGCACGTAGTTGATGTTGCGGCCCGCAATCATCTTGTGACCCAGCTTGAAGTCGATCAGCGTGGACAGCGATATGCCCCGGTACGTGAAGGTGTTGGTGATGCCGCCGAAGTACTTGGGTAGCGCCGAGCCGAAGTTCTGCTGCACGTTGTTGCGCAGCGGGAAGCCGCTCTTGGGGTCGAACACCTTGCGGCCCTGTTCGTCGCGGCGATAGGTGAAGGTGTATATCTGACTCAGCGGCTTGCCAACTACCTGGTTGAGCGTCCGGCCACCGCCACTGCTCACAGTGATGATCGTGTCGTTGTCCGACAAGCCCAGCTTCAATACTTTCGAGGTGTTATAGGAGGCGTTCGCGCTCACGTCCCAGCGGAAGTCTTTGGTCACCACGGGCGCAAACGTCAGCAGCATTTCGACGCCCTGGTTCATACTGCGGCCCACGTTGATGAGCTTCCTGGTGTACGAAGACGCGTCGGAAATCTGCGCGGCCAGAATCTGGTCGTCAGTCGTTTTGTGATAATAAGTGAAGTCGAGACCAATCTTGTTCTCGAACATCTTCAACTCGATACCCGCCTCGGCCTCCTGAATGCGGAGCGGACGCAGATTCTTGTTGGGAACCGTGCCCGTGTTGATGCCGCCGACCGGTACCAACTGACCCGAAGGATTGGGGAAAGAGTTGTTTTCAACTTCGTAATACAGCGCGTTGGAATAGGGGTTCACGTTATCGGAACCCACCTGTGCGTAAGCCGCCCGTAGCTTGCCGAAGCTGATCCAGCTAGGTAGCCCTTCGAATGCCTGCGAGAACACGAAACTACCCGTGACGGACGGATACAGGATGCTGCGGTTGGCCGGGGCCAGCGTCGAGAACCAGTCGTTGCGGGCCGTCACACCCAGGTACAGGAATTCCTTGTAGGAGAAAGTCGCCGCGCCGAAAAGCGAGTTGATCTTTTTCTCCGACAGGCGGTACAGCGGGTCTTTGATGCGGCCATTCATTACGGTGTAAAGGCCGGGTTGAATGAAATCTTGTACTGTCACGCTGTTGTAGTCGTTGCGGGCGTAGCGCTGGTTGCCGCCCAGGGTGATGTCCACACCAAAATCTCCGAAAG
>NZ_JBGSXF010000700.1:0-3389 GCF_041751555.1 Persicitalea sp.
TGTTTTAAGCCCGCAATGATGGATTTATACTTGGGATCCTGGTAGCGGTTTATCACCTCTTTGGGATCGAGTGTGAGGTCGTAGAATTCCCAGGCGGCGGGCGTTGGCTCGAAGGGGTACGACTCGTTGATGTCCTTTTTCCAGCCCATCGTTTTTTGGCCGTAGAGTTCGGGCTGGTAGTGCGCTCCGTAGTAAAAAATCAGCTTGTACTTGCTTGTTCTAACGCCAAAGTGTGAGGGAACATCATGGTGCGTGAGGTGCATCCAATAGCGGTAATAGTTTGCGTTGTGGAAAGTCTGCGCCGGATTTTGCAGTACCTTCTTGAAACTTTCGCCCTGCATGTAAGCGGGTACTTCGCCACCTGCGAGTTCCAGCATCGTCGGGCCGTAGTCGCAGTTGTTAACGATGGCCTTCGTGCGGGTGTTGGCGTTGGCTGATTTTATATTCTTGACGATGAACGGCATCCGCATGGACTCTTCGTACATCCAGCGCTTGTCCATGTAATCGTGCTCGCCCAGCATCATGCCCTGGTCAGAGGTATAAATGATGATCGTGTTGTCCCACAAGCCGTTCTTTTTCAGGTAGTCGAATAAGCGTCCGAGGTTGTCGTCCACACCCTTCACGCAGCGGAGGTACTTTTTGAGGTACATCTGATAAGCTGCCGAGGTCTGGGCCTGCGGATCGAGGATGGTATCGAGGCCATACTGCCGCGTGTAGCTTCGATACGGGTGGCGACCCGAAATGGAAGTACCGATGCGCCGCCGCAGACTACCGTAGCGGCCCAGGGTGGCCTCGGAACCAAAAAATGGCTGGGCGTACAGGGAAGCGGGTTCGGGAATATCGGTGTCGGCTAGGTACTTTTCGTAGCGCTCGGGGTACTCGAAATCGTCGTGCGGAGCCTTATGATGGTGCATCAGGAAAAACGGCTTGCTCTTATCGGCCTCGTCCAGCCATTCCAGCGTGATGTCGGTGATGATGTCCGACACATACCCCTTTGTTTCAACCATATTATCGGGCCACGCACCTTTGGTTTTGGTCGCAAATTTTGGATCGAAGTAGTCGCCCTGGCTTCGTAAAACCTTATAGTAGTCGAAGGCGGCAGGTTCCTCCTTGAGATGCCATTTACCAATCATGGCGGTTTGGTAACCCAGTTTTTTCATTTCTGTAGGCAGATACTGACGATCGGGCGGCAGGTTGCCGTCGAGGTCCAGCACGCCATTGGTTTGGCTATACTGGCCCGTCATGATGTTGGCTCGGCTGGGCGTGCAGATCGAATTGGTGCAAAAGGCATTCTCGAACAGCATTCCCTCCTTCGCCAGTTTGTCTATGTTGGGCGTCGGATTCAGACTAGCGAGCCGCTCCCCGTAGGCCCCAATGGCCTGCGAGGTGTGGTCGTCGGACATGATGTAGATGATGTTGGGACGTTGCGGGGTAGCAGACGCGGTCGTTTTTTTCTGAGCGCTTATTGGCAACCAAAAGAGCAGCAAAAAGGCACAGTAAATAAGTTTACGCATGGAGAAGGGATAAAATCATATAGTTGAAAAGGCACGATAATCGGTCAACTACTAGTCGACGGTGGGTAGCATAGGCTGCAGCGGTACTTTTTAAAATCAATCCGAGATTTTATCCTGCTAATCAATTCCAGCACAAATCGCTGCCCGGTCTTTATCATGAACAAACACCTTTCTGCTTCCCTGATTTTGTTCACCGTTTTCCTTTTTTCCTGCGCGGGGATCAAAAAGGATGCTGCCAAACCTAATATCGTCTATTTCTTTGCCGACGACCTGACCTACCGCGCTCTGCAGTACATGGGCAATTCGCAAGTCAGGACGCCGAACCTCGACCGCCTCGCCGCGCGGGGAACCAACTTCACGCACTCCTATAACATGGGTGGCTGGAACGGGGCAATCTGCACGGCTTCGCGCTCGATGCTGGTGTCGGGCAGGTCCTTATGGAATGTCAATAACCACCGAGAAAATTGGTCGGCGGGTGATACCACCGCTCTTAACAATACATGGCCCAGGCTACTGGAAGCCGCTGGCTACGATACCTATATGACGGGAAAATGGCACGTGGATGCTCCCGCCAAAAAAATCTTCGGCCAAGCAGAACACATTCGTGGCGGGATGCCCAAGGACACATGGAGCAGTCCCGAAAAGCAAGCCGCTTTCAAGGAAGCAAAGGCGGGTAAAATATCCTGGGCCGAGGCCATGCCAAACGGCTACAACCGCCCGCTTTCGGCGAATGACAAATCCTGGTCGCCGACCGACACCAGCAAGGGCGGTTTCTGGGAAGGCGGCAAGCATTGGAGCGAAGTCATCACCGACGACGCCAGGGACTTTGCCCGGCAAGCCAGTCAGTCCAAGAAACCATTCTTTATGTACCTGGCCTTCAACGCCGCCCACGACCCCCGGCAATCCCCGCAGGAATTCGTGGGTATGTACCCGCTGGAAAGCATTGAAATTCCCGCCAGTTTTCAGCCCGACTACCCCTACCACGACGAAATAGGCGTCGGCCCACAACTGCGTGACGAAGCCCTCGCGCCCTTCCCTCGCACCAAATTGTCTATCAAAACGCACTTGCAGGAATACTACGCCATCATCAGCCACCTGGACGCGCAGATCGGCAAAATTCTGGACGATTTGGAAGCCAAAGGACTTATGAAAAACACGTACATTTTCTTCGCCGCCGACCACGGTTTGGCCGTCGGGATGCACGGCTTGCTGGGGAAGCAAAGCATGTACGACCACAGCGTACGCACACCGCTGCTAATGGCGGGGCCAGGCATTCCGGCGGGAAAAACAGTGGATCAGGATGTTTATTATCAGGATATCATGGCCACCTCGCTGGAATTGGCGGGTATCGAGAGACCTGATTTTGTAGAGTTTAAAAGCTTGCTGCCGCTGGCCAAAGGTGAGCAAACCGAAAAGCAGTACGAAGCTATTTATGGTGCTTACATGAACTTGCAGCGGATGGTGAGACAAGATGGTTTCAAGCTCATCGCTTACCCGAAAGCCAATAAATTCCTCCTTTTCGACTTGAACAAAGACCCCGAGGAAGTAAAGAACCTGGCGGATCAGCCGGAATCTGCCGAGAAGAAAAGGGTGCTGTTCCGGGAATTGGTGAAGCTGCAAAAGCAGTACAATGACCCGGTGGATTTAAGTGCGATGCAGCCTTAAAAGCCGAATCGAGGGCGTGGACAGCGGCATTTGTCTTGGAAAAAGCCGGGCAGGCGACCAATTCAGTTCCTATTTCTTCCAAACCTGACTTTCCGCAGTCACCTCCACATCCCACGGTTGAACAGGATTCAGACGGTACTTTGGGTCACTATCTTTTTCGGGAAAGGACTTTACTACGGCCATTAGCTTTGAAAAATTCGCTTTTCGTTC
>NZ_JBGSXF010000701.1:0-8949 GCF_041751555.1 Persicitalea sp.
GAATCGTAAAAATAAGAGTAGAACAAAACCTGGGAAAACCCTGAATGTCCTACTTTACCCGCCCGTACTTCCTCATTAGTTCAAGTACCTTGTCGCGGGGCAGTTCCTGAATTTTGTGGCCCTGATTTCCTTCGGTAGTCCTGGCGGCAAAAAGCGAGTTGACGATGGCTTCCTCAGTGGCCTCGATCACCGCCAGGAAAAGCGGCGACACGTAGTCGTTGTGCAGCAGCGTCACCGCTGCCGTGGGCTGGGCGGCATCGTGCGGAACGCGATAAGCGGTGGAAAAGGCGATGACATAGTCGCCGCTGCCGTTGGACGCGATGCCGCCCGTGCGGGCCAGGCCCATGATGGCGCGTTTGGCCAGGCGTTTCAGGTTGCGTGCGTCGAGCGGGGCGTCGGTCGCCATGATCATCATGCACGAGCCATCCGACGATTTATCCAGCGTTTCTTTAAAAGAATACTGGCCCAACTCTTCCCCGATTGGAACGCCGGCGATTTGCAGTACGCCGCCAAAATTGCTCTGTACCAGCACCCCCACCGTGTAGCCACCCAGTTTTTCGGGCAGTTTGCGCGACGAAGTCCCGATGCCGCCCTTCCAGCCAAAAGCGACGGTACCCGTTCCGGCCCCTACGTTTCCCTCGGCCACCGCGCCGCTTTGCGCTTTTCGGATGGCTTCCAACACGTGTTCCTTCGTGACGTGACGGCCCCGGATGTCGTTGAGGTAACCGTCATTGGTCTCGCCCACGAGCGGATTGGCCGAGCGCACGTTTTCGTTGCCCGTCTGCCCGAGTGTCCAGTCGAGCAGCGCGTCGGCGGCAGTCGGGACGCTGAGGGTATTGGTCAAAATGATGGGCGTTTCCAAAGTACCCAACTCCTCCACCTGCGTGGAGCCCGCCAACTTTCCGAAGCCGTTGCCGACGTACACCGCCGCCGGGACTTTTTGCTGGAACAAGTTGCCGTCGTGCGGCAGAATGGCCGTGACGCCCGTGCGGACGTCTTGCCCCTGCACAAGCGTCACCTGCCCAACTTTCACGCCCGCCACATCGGTGATGGCGTTGTTAGTTCCGGTGGGCAGGACGCCGATTTTTATGTTCAGTTCGCGGGGGCGGGGTTGGGCGTTTGAAATAATGGAGGAAAGGAGGAAAGCAGGAAGGAGGAAAGGGAAAAGTAATTTCATGAGAAAGTGGAGGAGTCAATTCCAAAGTATTTTTACCTGATGCTCGTACGTAGCGAATTTTTTATCCTGAGTGATTATGGTAAAATCTTCGGCGATTGCCTGCGCGATTAGCATTCGGTCAAACGGATCGTTGTGGTGGTGGGGGAGTAGTTCGAGTCTTTCATAATGGTTGAATCTGAAAATCTGAAAACTGTATTCGGTAGCTAAATCTCGAAACCTGGATACGGGCGCTGAAAATTCAAGTTTTCTAAGAGCTTTCTTTATGGTTATTTCCCAGAAAGTGGCATGGCTGATGAATACCTTGCTGGAAGGTTTTCTCATTTCATCAAAAATTGAAGGATTCAGACGCCGATCCCCTTCCCCGTACCAGATAAGTATGTGCGTATCAATTAAGTAATTTATCTTCATCTTCGCCATTGAAACCTGGTGGAATGAAATCGTCAAAATCTTCTGACACAGACGTGATGATTCCTTTTGCCCATCCCGGCTCAGGTAACGAGTCGCGCGAACTTATTTCAAGCAATCGGGTCACTTCGTCTAACAATCGCTCATTTTGTAGATCAGCGATTTTACTTATGGCCGCAATTTTTTTCTGTTCGGTCGTCATAGCATCTGCATTTTTTACGAATGTACTGTTTTCCTTTCACTGACTTCAAAACTCAGAGGAAAGCTTCTGACATTCAGGACAGAAGTAAGTAGTCCGGCCGCCGACGCGGATGATTTCGATTGGGGTACCATCGCGTGGGCAAAGCAGGTGCTGCTCGGTGTCGTCGCCGTAGGGCGAGGCGTCCCAGGCGCGGGAGTGGATGAGGAATGATTCGGGGAAGTAGGCGTAGTGGGCTTCCTTTTCGATGGCCGTCAGCAGCACGAGTTGAATGGCGTCGCGCAGGGCCGTGATTTCTTCGGGCGTAAGTTCGTTGGCGCGTTTTTCGGGGTGGATTTTGGCCTGGAAAAGCAGTTCGTCGGCGATCCAGTTGCCTACGCCCGCCGCCACACTTTGATCCAGCAGGGTAGATTTTATAACGGATTTCCGGTTAGCCAGCGCGACGGTCAAATCCTCCACCGTTAATTCCAGCGCGTCTTTGCCAATTTTCTTTTTCTTTAAAAACTTCTCAACGTCTTCCACCAACCCCACGCGCTCAAACTTGCGCGGACACACGAAGCCGAGATTGAACCCGCCCCGGAAGTAAAACACGATGCGGGCGTGGCGCGGACGGTCGATCGAACTGTGGTAGTATTCCAAACTACCCGACATTCCGAAGTGCATCCTGACGGTTACGCCCGGCTGGTCAGTGAAGACGAACAGATTTTTGCCCACTCGCCGCGTTCCCGTGAAGGACGCGCCGCGTAGCGTTTCGAGCAGCGTGGCGTAATCGGTCGTGAGGAGTTTGGTGTCCTCGACGTCGATGTTTTCGATGGGTTGGTGCAGGCAGGTGGCTTCCAGGTAGTGGCGGTAGCCTTCGACTTCGGGTAGTTCGGGCATTATTCGAGATTGGAGTCAGGATGAGTAAACTGCGTAAGGGCTCTTTATGTTGGTAATTAGGTTAGCGGACAAACAAGCCGACCAGATAGGGTAGGTAACAAACTGCCCTACTCATTTTTCATAAAATAACTATCTTTGAAGAAAAGGCTGAGCTATGGAAAAGATCACCGAACAAATCCCCGAAAATCTGCTCTACGAAGAGTTTGGCGGACGCAAGTACTACTGGCTATCGGAAGGTACTATCGGGGTTGAAAAATAAGAGCGAGATTATGGGAAGTAGTTGCTTTTTTGAAAATAAAATCCCTCTGTGTCGCTGTGTCGCTCTGCGGTTAAAAGGTGGCGTTTGGGCTTAGCTTTCGGATAATCCCCAAAACCTCCCGAACTTTGGCCATCATCCGAAAACTACCGCTATCTTGAAACTCTGGCAGAAAGAAAACACCGTCACTTCTGAAAAAATAGAACGCTTCACCGTGGGCCGCGATGTCGAACTGGATCTGCACCTGGCCGAATTCGACGTTCTGGGCAACCTCGCCCACGCCGCCATGCTTGAATCCATCGGTCTTTTGACTAAAGCAGAACTGTCTGACTTACAGCACGAACTCAAGGCCATTTACCGAACTACCCAGGCTGGAGAATTCACGATTGAGGAAGGCGTAGAAGATGTCCACTCGCAGGTGGAACTACTACTCACCCGCAAACTCGGTGACACGGGCAAGAAAATCCATAGCGGCCGCTCGCGGAATGACCAAGTGCTGGTGGACTTGAAACTTTACGTCCGCGAACGCCTGACACAGGTCGTACAAGCTACTGATAAGCTGTTCCAAGTCCTGCAAAGCCGCGCCGAACAGCATAATGATGATTTGCTGCCCGGCTATACGCACCTGCAAATTGCTATGCCGTCGTCGTTCGGGCTGTGGTTTGGGGCTTACGCTGAAGGACTCATCGATGACGTTGTACAACTCAACGCGGCCTACCGCCTGGCCAATCGCAACCCGCTGGGTTCGGGCGCGGGCTACGGTTCGTCGTTTCCGCTGAATCGGACGATGACGACTGAACTCTTGGGCTTCGAGGGTTTGCACTACAACGTCGTCTACGCTCAAATGAGCCGGGGCCGCACCGAGCAGGCTGCGTTGACGGCTTTGGCTTCACTGGCCTCCACAGTGTCGCGGCTGGCGATGGACGTGTGTTTGTACAATAGCCAGAACTTTGGCTTCATTGTGCTGCCCGACGCCCTCACGACGGGCAGCAGCATTATGCCGCACAAGAAAAACCCCGACGTGGCCGAGCTCCTTCGCGCCAAAACCAATCGCCTGAAAGCCCTGCCGATGGAAGTGACGCTGGTACTGAGCAACCTGCCCTCAGGCTACCACCGCGACATGCAGCTTTTGAAGGAAATTCTGATGCCCGCCTTCGACGAAATGCTCGACTGCCTGGATGTGGCTGCTTTCATGCTGGAAAATATGAAGGTCAAGACCAACCTGCTGGCCGAAAGTCGCTACGACTTGCTGTTCAGCGTCGAGCGCGTGAACGAGTTGGTGATGCAGGGTGTGCCGTTTCGCGATGCGTATCGCCAAGTCGGGAAGGAAATTGGAGAAGACACTTATGCCCCTCCGCGAAATTTGAAACATACCCACGAAGGCAGCATCGGAAATCTCAACCTGGCCGAAATAAGCGATCGCATGAGTAACGAACTGGCGCGTTTTGAGTTTGATAAAGTACAAAAGGCTTTTCAGAACTTACTCGAAGCGTGATTTCATTCAAGAGAATTTGGTCAAGTACCGTTTTGCTGGCGGTCGGTGCGTTGACGTACTGGTCGTGCGGTACCGGGCAGCAACCCAACGGCGAGGTACTGGCCCGGCAGCATTGTTCGGGCTGCCATATTTTTCCCGAGCCCTCGTTGCTGGACAAAAAGACCTGGTCGGAAAGTACACTACCTTACATGGCTCCCCGGCTGGGGTTGCAGGTCGTCAAAGAGGATTCTTCTTTTTTTCAAAACTACGAAGCTCAGTTGCGCATCGAGCAACTTGGCGTCTTCCCCAAAAAGCCCCAAGTCAGCGAAGAGGAGTGGGCGAGCATCGTGGAATATTACGTGCGCAATGCCCCCGAAACCCTGCCGCGACCCCGGCAAGATACTTTGCAGCCACTGCCTGGTTTTCGGGTGAAAAACACCCTCAGTCCGGTACAGGCCACAGTCACGGCGGTGCGTTACGATCCTTTTAGTCGGCAGATTTGGACCAGCCACCGTTCGGGAGCGATGCACGTCCTGAACCCCAAGTTGCAGGCGGTAGATTCTCTGTTCAATTTCGAGAGCCCCTTCTCCGATTTTCGGTCGCAATCGGGCGGCGAGTGGAGTTTACTTAGCATGGGCTATATGGATCCCAATGACGAGCATAACGGTGCCTTACTCTCTATCAGAAAAGTTGACGGAAACTGGCGTGGCCGACGGGTGGTGGGCGATTTGCAACGTCCCGTGCAGGCCACTTACGCTGACGTAAATGAGGATGGCCGTAAAGATGTAATTGTTTGTGAATACGGGAATTATACCGGAAAACTAGCCTGGTACGCCGCCACCGCGACCGACTCGATGACCAAATACGTGATCGAAGAGCGACCCGGTGCCCGCATGGCCTACTGGCAAGATTACGATGGCGACGGTCGTCCCGATTTGTGGACGCTCTACGCGCAGGGCGACGAGCAGATCGCCGTGTATCTTAACGGCGGCAAAGGGAATTTTGCCAAGAAAGTATTGCTGCGCTTTCCGCCCGTTTATGGTTCGGGCTACTTTGAGTTAGTGGATTTTGATAAAGATGGTAAGCTTGATATCCTTTACGTCAACGGCGATAATGGCGACAAGAGCTATGCCTTGAAACCTTACCACGGCATCAGGATTTTTATAAACAAGGGTCAGGATAAGTTTGAGGAAGAGTTTTTCTTTCCGCTTGATGGTGCTACTCAAGCCCTCGCCCGAGACTTTGATCAGGACGGCGACCTCGACATCGCAGTTATTGCCTTCTTTCCCGACTTTGCTCTCGATCCGGTGCGGTCTTTTGTATATCTGGAAAACAAAGGAAACAACACCTTCACGTCCCGCACTTTTCCCGACGCTAACCGGGGCCGCTGGCTCACGATGGATGCCGCCGACGTAGATCAGGACGGAGATTTGGATATACTGCTGGGGTCGTTTTATCTGGCGATCACGCCCACGCCGAAAAAGTATCTCGAGCGCTGGAAGACGGAGAACAAGGGGATAGTTGTGTTGGAGAATACGCTGCGGTAGTGGTAGGTACTTTGTTTTTCATGAAATAAAAAAAGCCGGACTAGTTTTTCCAGTCCGGCTTTTCGTTTACTGAGTAATTAGAATCAGGGGGCGACCCACCAAACACGACCCTTGGCATCTTGCAAATCACTACCGAAACCAGGTAAAGATAACATGGCGTCGTACGCTGCTTTCTTGTTCAAGAAGTAAAGTAATGGACTGGGAAAGAGCCGTCACGGCGGTCGCGCAAACGACGGTGATACTAATGAGAAAGTACCTGGCTGTTTTTAAAATCATTTTTCGAGAAAAGATGAATCGCGCTTTTCTCAAAATTAAAAAATATTAATAGAGAAGGCTAATTGTGGTCCGCCTCATCCCTAGTTTCTTCCGCGTGGTCGTTCAAAAGCGTCAAATTTCAAGTACCGTCCCCGCTTTTTCCTCGACGGCGTCCAGCAAATCCTCCGCGTGGCAAATCGTCACGCGTCTCACGCCGGATTGCAAAGCCGCGAAGGCGTTGTCCAACTTGGGAATCATGCCCTTGTTTATGATTCCCTTTTCCTTGTAGTCTGCGTAGGAGGCGGGATTTAATTTGGAAATAACGGCGTCGTCATCGTCCGGGTCGGAAAGTACCCCCTTCTTTTCAAAGCAATAAATCAAGTTCATCTTGTGTTTCTGCGCCATCGCCACCGCGGTAGCCGAGGCCATCGTGTCGGCGTTGGTGTTGAGGAGCAAGCCTTCGGCGCTGTACGTAAGCGGGGCAATGACAGGTACTAGCCCGCTTTGCAACAGGGCGTCGATTTGTCCCGCGTTCACTTGCTCGATGTCGCCCACAAAACCGTAGTCGATTGTCTTTACCGGACGCTTTACGGAACGGATAATCCCGCCGTCGGCCCCCGTGAGGCCGATGGCGTTGCAGCTGTTGGCTTGGAGCTGCGCCACCAGATTTTTGTTAACCAGCCCGCCGTAGACCATCGTCACTACGTCGAGCATCGGCCGGTCGGTACGGCGGCGGCCTTCGACCATTTTGGTTTCGATACCCAGTTGGGCGGCGGTCTGTGTGGCGATTTTGCCGCCGCCGTGGACGAGGATTTTTTGGCCTTCGAGTTGGGCGAAAGCTTGCAAGAAAGCCGCGCAGGCGTCGGGGTTATCGATGACGTTGCCGCCGATTTTTACGAGGGTTAATTTCAAGAGAAAATTTCTTTTTGGAAGAATGAAATTACAAATGCAAACTGCCTGTGACGAAGGTCATAAACGGTTTACGAACGAAAAAGAGACCAGAACCTGTTAGAAGTTCAGCCCCTAACTACCCCAAAAGTACCCATGCTCCCTAATATAACTACCCGCGCCGACGTAGAAAATCTTGTCAATACTTTTTACAACAAAATACACGACGACACCACGATCGGTCCAATTTTCAATGATGTAGCGAACGTCGATTGGGACACGCACCTGCCCAAAATGTATGATTTCTGGGAGGGGATTCTGTTTGGAACAGGAAACTACCGGGGCCGCCCGATGCCGCCGCACTTCAAACTGAACGAGACGCATCCCTTCCGGCCCGAATACTTTGATGCCTGGCTGGCACTTTTTTATGATACGGTAGATGAGCTCTTCGAAGGCGAAAAAGCGGCCGAAGCCAAAATGCGGGCCATGAACATCGCGGCGGTGATGGCGCATCGGATCGGGCAAATCAACGCGGGTACGAATACTTCCCTACTTCACCGGAACGAGTAGCACGGCGTCGGCCACGACGGTGCCGTCCGCGTTCTGGTTTGATATCTCCACAAAGTTTTCTCCTCCCTTTGCAAACTTGTAGGTTCCGGCCTTTATCCACTCGTTGACCTGAGTTTGGGTGTCGAGGACGACATCATTCGTCGTCTTTCCAGCCTTGATTTTTAGATTCGTGCGGGTAGCTTTTCCAGTCGTCTTACCGTCGTACTGGGCAGGATTCACACCACCTGCGCCCGGATAGGGGTTAAAGATGTACACCGTGTATTTGCCATTTTCAGGAATCGTGGGGGTATAGCGCACCGACTTGCTTTCCTGGCCCTTGGAATCGTCCACCAACTGCGAAGCGGCGTACTTACCACCTCCTTTTTCGCTGCGCCAGTTGCCAGTCAGGGCGACGGCTTGCGGTGTCACATCGTTGTCGAGCAGGATTTCGGGGATGCTGCCGTCGGCCAGCGGGTCGTTTTTGAGTTTGTTTTGTAATGCAGCGATGTCGATTTCCTGCACCATCGTATTGTTGTCCACTGCCAGCACTGCCGCCGTGGCCGCTGCCTGACCAAGGGCCATGAACACGGGTTCCATGCGGATGGAGCCGTAGGCGATGTGGCTGGCCGAGTGAGCCACGGGAACGAGCAGGTTGGTGGATTCAGTGCGCTTGGGCGTGAGGGCGCGGTAGCTGATGGGGTAGGGGCCAAAGCCATGTACCTGTACGTCGCCTTCGTTTTGCACCATCATTTTTCCGGTGGCTGGGTTGGGTACCATCAGCCGTTGGCAGTTGTGCGAGTCCATACTGTAGGCGGCCAGGGCTATGGCGTCCGGGGCCACTTCTTCGCCTTCGCAGTGGTGCTGTGTCATCACGTACTCGCCCTTCATGCGCCGCGCTTCGCGGATGTAGAGTTGAGGGGAAAAGTGGTCGTTGTCCACATATTCGTCTTTGGGGTAGCCCCATTCCAGCATTTGCTTGCGCAGATGTTCGGGCATCCGTGAGTCGTGGCCCACGAAATAGAGGAATCCTTTGGTGTAGTCCACGTGATCCTGCACGATCTGCTGGCGCGTGTCGTAATCGGCCTCGGGGTAGTTGTGGTTCGCCCCGATCATATCGGTGGACAGCCCGCCTTTGTTATTGATGTCGGTCTTGTGGTTGGGCATGTCGGCAATGTGCAGCACGCCCCAGTTGATGTGTTCGGGCTTTTCGATGGTGACTTGCCGCAGCAGCAGTTCGTATTTCGTGGAGTCGTAGCGGGCGGGGCGCGTGATCGGAATTTGATTGGCGGGGTCGCTCGTGAGGCAAATGCGGAAATTGTA
>NZ_JBGSXF010000702.1:0-3983 GCF_041751555.1 Persicitalea sp.
ATTGAACTGCGCTGGCGAACGGTATTTCTGGTATGCCCTCAGCCAATAACTGCCGTCGCAATTGAATCGGGCCTGAAAATCGTCGGGATTGTTTCGGGTGGAGTCAATTTGATGGATGTAGTAGTCCAGCATATGCACAAAGGCTGAATCGTAGGTAGCCTCATCGGCCGTCCACATGTAGTCGGTATGGTCGTCATTGGCGATGTACAGCCGCTTGGCGGCGGTACGGCGATCCGGTTGGGCTTCTGCTGCCGGAAGACAACCAAAAAGAATCAAAAAGAGGAAGGTATTATTCATAGATGACAGATCGGATGGGTAAAGTACTTTGAAATTAAAGCAGGATGATATTACCCGTTTGTTAAAGGAATTATCGCTAAGGGGTATTTACAGATAACCTTATTGATCGACCCTAAACGCTCCCCGATCCAGGGCTGATGCCACCCGCGCTTTACCAGCCACATCGACAAGGGGCGCACTGTTGAAATGATGATACCCCGCCCGAATGGCCGGACTGCCGGGTTTTAGTCGAAAATCAGCCACCTTCGGGTCGAGCGACGCGTTTCGGAACAGCGGGTCAGCGACAATGTCGCCCCGCCCGTTGATGTTGGGACGCAGCCCGCCAAAATACAGATTGTTGATGCGGACAATATTGGCCGTGTCGCGATCGGCGGGGCGGCTGGGAAGCCAGAAATCAAGCGGTCTGTCGGCCTGAGCCACAATAATGTTATTAATCAGCATCACATCTTTGCAGTAATCAAGACCAATGTTTCCCCACTTCAATTCTGGCGTTATACCGTTGTTGTACAGTGTGTTACTGACAATATCGAGCCGATGACTCCCCCAATTCTGAATACCGCCCCCACCGTTACCATACACCAGGTTGTTCTGAATCAGGGTGCGTCCGAGATACGCATCGGGGTGTAGATAAGCTTCGCAATTGGCATCGAACAGAAAGCCGTTACCGTTGAAGATTTTAGGGTCGGTTTTCTTATAGACTTTGCACTGATTGCCATACGCCTGATTGCCCCGCACCAGAATCTTGGTCACGTTGTCGGTCTTATCGAAATCCGCATAGTGCATCAGCGAAAAGCCCGACATCGCCCAATGCACCGATGTGAAGCAGTTGTACCGCAGAATGGTGTTCTCAATGGTCAGCCAATCGGTATAATCGCCGTAAATTCCATCAGCTCCGCAATATTCAACGATGCAGTCGGCCACCCGGATATGGTGATACATCCGCACCGGCGAGAATGTGCCGTCGATGTTGATGCCCGTCGTTTCGGTAGCCGGGGTGGACGTGCCGAGTTCAGGCAATTTCTGATCCAGCAATTCTTGACTGTTGCCCCGAAAGTGCAGCCCACGCACTTCCAGATAGGCCAGTGTGGGTGAGCCTGTTAGGGTACGCGCCGTACCCTGAGCGATTCGTACGCCATCCTGACCATGACATAAAAGGGTCGGTTTGTGGCCGGGGTAGTTTTTTAGCGTAATCCAGGTGGCCGGTGCGCCCGGACGAATGAAACTGGCTACAGCCGCCCTTTTTTCCGTACCCTTATCGGAATAACTTCCGTCCATCAGCAAAATAATGTCGCCCTGTTTGGCCACATTCAAGGCCGCCTGTGGGTCGGCAAAAGCGGTTTTTTCGGTTCGTCCGTCGTTCGTGTTTTTGCCCGCCGGACTTACGTAATAGGCGGGGCGGCAATACGAAACATTGTCGAAATGCAGGGCTATTTCTCCGCCAGTAGCCTCATCGGCAGCCGATTCGCCGATTGAGAAACTAACCTGTACAAAGAGGTCTTTTGGATTAAACGTCCCCTCTCCAAATGCGGTCATGTCGGCCAGCTCGAAGGCTGAACGAAGGAAATGATTGGCCGTGGCGGGATAAACCGTTTTAGTTAAACCACCCGTCCGTTTTTTCGCTCCATCGAAAGATTCTATGCGTACCTCAACGGGCCGCACCGACGATACCGAATGGTCGAAACTAAGGGTAAGTTTTCCTGGATTAGTTTCCGCATTTTTTGCGGGGAGCAGACCCGAAATCAGGCTGGCGGTCCAGTTCGTTTTTGCGGCTGCTTTGGTAATGACAAGTTGCAGTCCATCGGACGGGATAGTGGTATTAGCTACGTCGATCATGCCAAACTTACCCCAGGTGGCCGTTGCCGACATGGTTGGCTCGCTAACCGTTGCCGACAGGCCTAACCATTTTTCATCGGGCCTGTAGTCTTTAAACCATGGCTGTTCCCGGTTGAAATCGGTGGTAACGATGGACTGAGCATTTGCGCTGAGCAAAGTGGTTCCGATAATTCCCGAAAAGAAGGCAAATTTTCCGGCAGATGAGCGTGTTGATGCCATGATGCGTCTGATTGTGGATTGACTGACAGCGCTCTTTTTCATGAGGTTTAGTTTAAGGTTGTGTTTTGGATAGGATAAAAACGAGACTCAGTCCAATCTTCTATGGCTGAATCGTCGGTCGCTTCATTGGCCGTCCACATATAGTCAGTATAGTCGTCGTTGGCAATGGACAAACGCTTGGCGGCGGTACGGCGATCCGGCGATCCGGCTGGGCTACTGTAAAGAACACATCCGTCAGTAGAAGGAAAAGCAGGAGGAGGTATTTCATGCTACGGACTAGGTTTCACGCAGAGGTTGAAAAACATGGGTTGGGGAAAGAGTATTTTTTGAGAATATCATTTCACAAACTCAATATCCGTAAAGAGCGGTCCGTTAAACATCCCGGTTTGCCCCTTGGCATCGTGGTACACAAAGTAAAGGTTCTGGGGGCCAGCCTGTTTTGTCAGATCGGTGGTTAGTTCAACGGGTTTGTCCGATCGGCGGACAGCAATAGTCCCAATGACCGGCCCGCTGGGCGAACCTGAATGCAGGGTTATACTTCCCTCCACCCCCGACGAAACCAAGTCCATCGTGATCTGCAGAATACCCGTCAGATCAATCTGTTCAAAACCAATCAAGGCCCCGTTCTCCGTAAACCGCACCCGGCCAGGTTCATTCTGGCTGCTGCCGTTTAGGGCCACTTTGGAAGAAGTATCGCACGTGATGGCTTCCACGACTGGGGGACGGAGCAAAAACTCCTTGCGGGTGGTGAGGGGCGGCAAACCGTTGGCCCCCCGGTCGGTGTAGGATAGGGTCAGCAGGTATTTGCCCGCTGCCTCCTGAGGCATGGCGGCTTTGGTAACGACGGTACCAACGAGGGGCAGCGACTTCACAGGAGCGGGTGCTTCGGCCAGCGATAGAATGTAGCCCACCATTTCGGTGGTTTGCGCTTTGGTTAATTGTGGGTGCGCCGACATGGCATTCTCGCCCCAGTTGCCTGCACCGCCACTCAGTACTTTGGCCGCCAGCCGGTCCACGGCTGTGGCATCCCCCTTGTAGCGTTTGGCAACATCCATATAGGAAGGCCCGATGGATTTCTGGTTCAAGCCGTGGCAGGCCTTGCAATCGCTTTGGTTGATGAGTTTTTCTCCGGAAGAAATACGCGTACTCCCCACCGCTGACTCGTAGTTCTGGGCGGCCAGGGTGATGTCTTCCCCGTAGGGAATGTACTCAAAAGTCAATACGGCTTTTTTGGGATCTACGCCTCCCTTCAACTTATCCTCCTGATCCGTGATGACGGTGCGGTACGGGAGGCTTTGGTTGGGCCAGTAAAACGATTTATTAGAGGGCCATTCCAGACTGATTTTCGGGGGCTCGTTGCCCGCTTTAATTTCCAGCGTTTTGGAGGACTGCTTACCCGCCTTGTCCGTTACTGTGAGCACGACCGGGTAGGTACCCGGCTTCTTGAAAGTGAATTCAGGATTGGCGGTATTGGAGCTTGCAATTGATTTGCCAGTGCCGAAATCCCAGGTATAGGTCAGGGCATCGCCCGCGTCGTAGTCCATGCTTTGCCGGCCCGAGAAACGAACCGTCAAGGGTAGCGCCCCGACCGTTTTGTTGGCGGTGGCTTTGGCGACCGGGGGCCGGTTGCCCTC
>NZ_JBGSXF010000703.1:0-5704 GCF_041751555.1 Persicitalea sp.
CCAATGGCGTCAGCGTTCCTCGTATTTTCTCGGGAAACCCGTGAGCGTAACGCTTGATGGAACCGGATTCGATGGCATTACCGACGGCCTTGAAGAAAACGGAGCTCTCCGCGTAAGAATGGCCGACGGCTCGGTCAGGATAGTTCAGGCCGGGGACGTACAGCGGCTGAGGCGTACAGAATGAAGTCCGCGAAGAATCGTAATAAAGTAGGCCTGACTCCCAAATCCACCATGAATTTCCTCTTCGGCGTTTCGATCGTTGCCGTTGCGCGGAAGCGGTGACTTTGGGCTTGTGCGGGGGGTCAGGAGAGCTGGGCCGAAAGGCCGCAGTTTCTGGAAGCCTGATTGCACGGCCAGCCATTTTGAATAGTCGAAAATGAGCCGATCTGGTTGCATTAGCGGGCACCGGTCTTGCACGAACAGATGATCGCCTCGATCTACCACAAGTCACTCGTCACCTGTCACCTGTCACCCGTCACCTATGAGCCTTGACTTTAGGGTTAACCTGTGTGTTAAGTGGAATTCGCCAAATAGTAGGGTGAATTAGTGAAGGATAACAGCTCAGGGGTTTACAAGGTTCGTCGAAACCGTTATGCAGCTTCATAGATGACCGCTAATTTCCTTTGGCAACGCGTTAATCATGATTAGCCGATTAGGGTTATACCGACGAACATTCCTCGACCATCACGTCGTCTTGCCGGTCATCCATGTCGCGTCTCTAAAGCAGGCCCAGCGGAATGCTCAGGTCGCGCGTGAGGCGGGTGCGGACGGGGTATTTCTGATCAACCATGGAATGTCTGACGAGAAGCTGCTTGAAATTCACTCAGCGGTTGCCGAAATGCAGAACGGCTGGTGGGTCGGCGTCAATTGTCTGGGGATGTCAGCTAAGCAGGTATTCGGAGTGGTTTCGGAACAAGTCAGCGGGGTGTGGGCCGATGACGCTGGTGTCCAGGAATTTCGGAATCAACAACTCTATGCTGAGAGCGTCCTGGCCGTTCGGGATTCGCGTGTACCAAATTGCCTATACTTTGGCGGGGTTGCTTTTAAATATCAGAGACCTGTCGAGGAACTTGAGGCGGCGTGTCGGGCGGCTGCTCGATACATGGACGTTGTTACGACGAGCGGTCCGGGCACTGGGCACGCAGCGGAGATTGAGAAGATCCGACGAATGAAACTGACGTTAGGCGACACGCCGTTGGCAATCGCGAGCGGCATCACCCCAGAGAACATTGGCGACTATTTGCCTCATGCGGACTGCTTTCTGGTGGCGACCGGGATCTGTCGCAATTTCACGGAACTCGACCCGCTTCGTGTGCGAGCTCTGGTTGAGCGGGTTTCTGGGTTTGAAATGTAAACCCGCCAAAGGTGGCGAGATCGTTGATGATTCCCGACAGGATCCATCCGCAAACGGAGTTGCCGTAGGGAAGACGAATAAGCCGGATACTTGCGAACTCGCATGTCGCCGCTCGCGTGTGTACCATCGGGCGTTTAGCCAACAGGAATAGCACCGAAAAAAAACGAATGATGTGGGTTTCATCAGTTGCTGCTGTGGAAAATCCTGTTGACGAAAAGTTAGGAGTTGAGTATATTTGCCGTAATCCGAGGAAACTGCGAGATAAAGATAGACCCGATGGCGTTGTGATCTTCAAACGAGAGAAACTATGAAGGACAGATTTGTAAAGGTAATGCTTCTGGTTATCGCGGGGTTGTTGTTGCTGAATTGTTTCAAAGGAGATGGGGGTGGTCTTTCCGATGTTGTCGGACCGACAGTCGGGGCCAGTGTTCCAAAATTCGTTGAGGAAGGAAAATATTATAGCTGTCTCATTCCCTCGATGGATACGCCAATGGACATTAAGTGGCACAGGCAATTTAAGATTGAAGCTGTCGAAAGGGAAAGTGGTTGGGTCAGGGTCCGATATTATAATGACGCCAAAAACGAATGGGCAGGATACAATTGGCTAAATATCAACCAAGCAGTGACCTGTTTTCAGAGTGAAATGCCAGTTCCAGCAAACGGTTCAAGCAGGCCCGACGACAATTCAACCAGGTAGGCTAGGCCGCTAACCCCAGGTACGCGAACAATCTATGAATGAAGAGCCTTACGAATATGGAAAGCGAAACGGACGCTTAACATATAACTTTTGCGTGGATGTTTTTGCGCAAGGTTACGACCATTTGTCTCAGGTCATTCGAATCGCCTTCACTGACAGGTTAGTTGGCGAGAAGTCCGCGACTCACTATTTGATCGATCAACGTTATGGAGTTGTATTTTTCAGCGTCCAGCCATGGGAAACACTGGATGACGCGTGGAGCCCAGATGGTCTCAAGGTTTCCGGTGCAACGAAATTCTCGGAACCTATAGGATCGCGAGAGGCCAGCGATTTTGCGTGGAATTGGCTTCAGGAAGTTGAATACCCATCCACCGAAGAACACGACGGTGAAGCAATGAAAGGATGGCGAGTTTACAACCAGGAAGAGGGTATTGTCGGAAACTGTAGACAAGCAGTCGTGGCTGTTCAGCCATTTTGGGTTTATCTCGGAAAGTAGTCTCAGCGGATGAAAAGCGAACACGGGCTATCTCCATAGAGTTTAAACCTTACGGATTGTGCCATCGTCAATCAGATTACGCGAAGCGTGGCCGGTTTTGGCACGGTAATTGATACCCCGAATTTCGGGGTAAACCAATACCACAGAATCGTCGAGTTTGCCTGCATCAACGGGAAGTGTCCATAGAATATTTATTTTGGAGGAGAAGAAAGATGAAGATTTGCCAGTTTTGGGAAAGGTGTTGTCGTTTGACGATAAACATTAAAAATCTCGGTTTCGCAGTCGCTTTGGTTGTTGGGCTGATCCTGCTTTTCCCGTCACTGTTGTTTGCGCAAAAGGCCGCCACGAAGAAATCCACTAATTCGAAAACCGCGAAGAAATCTACGACTTCCGAAAAGAAACCCGATGCAGCGCCACAAACGCAGGAGGAAGCCCAAAAATACTTTAATAGTGGTGTTTCCACATTGGATCGCGTTAAATTGAATCTTCGCAGAGACGTATCTCTTGAAAACAGAAGCTCTATCGCTACGACGATTATTAAAGATTTAATTGACGCGATAAATGATTTTAACAAAACAATTGAACTCAGGCTGGATTTTGCTGAAGCGTATTACCGGCGCGGAACGGCCAGGCAAATTCTGTCTGCCGCCGTACCATCAAACTCTCAGAAAGCGGCAATACAGATCATCCTTAAAGATTTCGACAAAGCCATTGAACTCAAGCCTGGCTATGCAGACGCATATCTCGCACGGGCATGGCATCTGACTACCGACGATGCTTTTGCGGAAGGGTTAGCAGATTTAGTCAAGGCAGTGCAAGATTGCGAAAAAGGCATCAACCTTAACCCTAAACTTGGAGAGGGCTATTTTGTTCGGGGCAATATTAAACACCGTCAAAATAAACTAAGCGAAGCAATGGCAGACTACGACAAAGCTGTGCAATCAATATCATCTGTAATCGCTCCCGACGTGCTTTATTACAAACGCGGTGTTATCAAAGATTCCTGGAAAGACTATCGCGGGGCAATGCAAGAATACACTAGGGCTATTGGATTTATGCCTTCTTCTGAACGATCATATTTGAACCGTGGAACCGCCAAGTTTTATCTGAGTGATAATTCTGCTTGCGATGACTGGAGCAGAGCTTGTTCTCTAGGTAATGGTATTGGGTGTAACAATGTTGCACAATTTTGTCGGCGTTGAAAAAACACGTTTTCTGTAATTGCGCAAGGTCACGAGCATTTGTATCAGGTTATTCGAGTCTACAATCGAGAAGGTCGAATATATACCATGCGCGGTCTGTTCTTAAAAGTAAGATTTCTTCGGCCTTGAATCGTGCAGATTCCAATTCGCAGGACGTTCTTATTAAGTCCTCGGAATCGATGACGGCTGTAATTAGAGAAGTGACCGCGTGGTTCTAGAGCGCACTGACCTAACCTCGGAAACGCTTCAGCCGGGATTTCTTGAATATCGCGTCATCGGGCCTGCTCTTAGAAAGGACGAGCCAAACCTGCGGGAACAGCGAGGTCCTGATGAAATAGGAGTAATAAAAGCATTGAAGACTCAAAACATGAAAGGACGATTACCAAGCGGAACGGGTTTGCTGTTGGTCGTGCTTGGGAGCTTTCTGGCATCTTGCTCCGGGAATTCGGAAGTGCCAGGAGATTCCAAACAAACAACACCCCCAACTGATGCTCAGGCGAACATGAGGAGTAGCTGGCCGAGTGTTTCCCCGACAAGCGAGACGGGCATCGGCAATGTAACGGGAGCCAATACAGAGGATCCGTGGGACACGCCGCCTCAGAAAGCCATTGATTTCCTTAAATCACGCATTCAGTCGGAACAGTGTGCCGCCGAAGGAATGATATGTAAAGAGATTCAGGTCGTAAAACATAAAATCCAAAAGGCCACTAAGGCTGACGAAGAAAACGACATTAGCCGGACTTGGCTCGTTGACTTTACTTTTATTGCACGCATTAAGTCAGGGCAACAATGGTTCGACAAGAGATCAAGTCTACTAGTTTCGCTAAAGTCTGATGGTGAAGTATGTGACGTGCCATGTATTACGGGACAGCCGCCACCAATCAACGTCAATTCCTCCGAAGTTAGAAATCGAATGCTTACTGAATTCAATAAAGTGTTAGACGACTCGGCTACCGATTCCGTCAGTCAAAGGGCCGAAAAGCTGCAAGCAGCAATTATCGGCCCGCTAGAAAACGTTTACTACCTATACTCGTCCGCCGCCCGCGCCCGCCATGACGAAACTTTCAACAGCGCCAAGGAAGAGTTCGGGGAGGCAATACTTGCCTTTGTTCAAAAAGAAAATTTGCCTGAGAATCGTGGTGTCTCTAGTATCGTAAAACGTGGACGGGTTACATTAAGAGGCAGCGTCGAATCTAAGATCCGTCAAATCCAATTTGATACGCCGGCGGCCATTGTCAGAGCATTACAAGATTTGGAAAGCAGCGTTCGCATGGCTCGAAACGCATCGTATTAGACGATCTCAACTCTTGCCTGGCAATAAACAAACTCATTTATCTTCATGGAGCCTAAATGTTTATGAAAACACAAATCAAAACTGGCGGGTTGTATTAAGGTTGGCGACTATCACGCCGATATTTTATCGGCGGCGAGACTATTTCGATTATCGGCGAGACAAGGGAAATCCGTTGTTCGGCCGTTGATATTTCTCGGTTCTTGATCGGAAAAAAACTGATTTTTTTGCGTCTGATCTTAATCTTCGTTCGTAGAATCATGGGGTCAGTCATGCAAAATTGCGATTCTTTTTGTTTGATGTGCTAACTACATCAGGCCAGAAATCCATTGACCATCTCTGCATGTGCGTGCTATTCTTGCAACGTTTCCGGCTCATGGCCGGGTAGATGTTTGATAATTTAGATGGTTGATCGTTGATCGTTGATGGCTGATGGTTGATCGTGGGTGTGGGCATTGGCCACGTGCTGCGCGGGTGTAATACACATTCTACGAAAATGCGTGGTACATGGTACAAATGGGGTAACTTACTGTGACAGCAAGGGTTACGTCATAATTGCTGTACCAGGGTTGCTACAAAAACAGGGGGTCCCGACGCAGAAAATGGAAAATTGAAAGTGGAGAGTGGAAAATGGAAAGCGGGAAATGGAAAATTCCAGTTGCGG
>NZ_JBGSXF010000704.1:0-4147 GCF_041751555.1 Persicitalea sp.
CCTCCTCCTTCGCGTACAAATCCTGCAAAAGTACCATCTGATTTCGTGCCCGGTCGAGGTTATGATCTGGGTACTTGGTCGGGTAATACACATTGCCGTTCAGATAATCCGCCAAAAAGCGAATGCCCTGCATATAAACCAAAAACAGCCCCGAGAAGAAAATAGCCGACTTCTCCGTCTCGGTCAAAACCTCTTTCATTTCGGCAAGATAGCCTTCTACCAGAGCACGATAGTAGTCTTCTCGCACTACCACTTTTTCAAACTCTACGCTCTCCTCCGAAACCGGACTGACGTAGGTACGCACCATATCGCCGAGGTCAGAGATGACTTTACCCGGCATCAGGGTATCAAGGTCACATACGGCCAAGCCGCGTTGCGTGTCAGTATCGAGCAGCACGTTGTTGATTTTGGTGTCGTGGTGCATCAAGCGGTCGGGGAAATCCGGGTTTTGGAGCAGATTTTCGTAAGTCGCGACGATCTGCTTTTTGTCCAAAAAGTAGGTAATCATTTCCTGCGCCTTGATTTTTCTTTCTTCACCAGCCCTAACGATCGCCTCCTGGAATTGCTCAAAGCGAAAACTCAGATTGTGGAAATCAGGAATCGTAGCTTGAAACTTTGCCATATCAAGTCCATCCAGATTCCGTGCCAGCAGCCCAAACTGCCGCGCTGATTCGTAAGCTTGCGCAGGTGAGGTAGCTTCATTGATTGTATTGGAGTTGGGAACAAACGGCGTCAATCGCCAGGACTCGCCATCCACTTCAACTAACTCTTCTCCTGACAGTGTAGGAATGGGCGCGACGAAAAGATAGTCAGAATGGTGTTTCGACATATGCTGCGCCGCCAGCCGAAGGTTGGATGCAATCGCTCCAACATCGAAGACCCGGGAATTGATTTTTTGTAAAACGTAGCATGCCCCACTATCGCTTTCTACCAGGAATGTGTCATTGATATGCCCCGACCCGAACCGTCGCGGCTCGGGTAGCGGAAAAATTCCATAAGCCGCCAGAATCCGTCCAAAATCAGTAGTTTTTTCTTCCATTTTTCTATAAAAGAATATTGAAATGAAGGGTAGCCTCGCAAGAAACTACCCTTCCACTTTGTGCCTTTGTGCCTTTGTGCCTTTGTGCCTTTGTGCCTTTATGCCTTTGAATCTAAGGCTGCAAAACCTTCATCCTCGGCACTTCCGTCAGCGTCGGATACACATTATTCTCTGGCTTGATGTCGGCCATGCGGTGGGTCGGGTCGATAAAGATGCGCTGAATGGCGGTTACGGGACGGTCGATAGTGAAGCTGTATTCAGGGTAGACCCACGGCCAGTCGGGCAGGAGGGTAGTTTTGCCGTAAATATTTTCCCGCTTCTCACCGCGCATCATCTCCAACGGAATGTAGAAATTCTCTTGCGTCCCGTCGGCGTAGCTCACCACCACATCGAGCGGCATGGGCATCTTGCCATGGCGATCCAGCACGATGTTAGTTTTATTGCTATTAGAAAGTACTTCGCGGATACCGTAGTCAATGGTACGCGTCGTGCCGACCCAGTCTTCCCAGTACCAGTCCAGTTCCAGGCCAGATTCCTTTTCCATGATGCGTTTTAAATCAGTAGGATTGGGGTGCTTAAAGTGCCACTCGTTGAAGTACCTTTTCATGCCCCGGTCGAAGGCGGGTTTGCCGATGATGTAGTCCAGTTGATTCAGGAAAAGCGCCCCCTTCGAGTAGGCAGCCGTGCTGTAGGCGCGGTTGGTGTTGTAGTGATCCGACTGCGTCGTCATGGGCTCTTCCAGACCTGATTCCACCAGCCGCTGGTACGAAGTGAAACTACCGAAATGCGGATCGCGACGCGAAGGAAAAAGGTCCGCCATGACCAGGCTCGACGCGTAGGAGGTGAATCCTTCGTCCATCCAGGGGTACTTCGACTCATTGGTACCCAGTAGGTTTTGAAACCAACTGTGTATCGACTCGTGAACGGTTACGCTCACCAGTGCTCCCAAAGTACCTCTACCAGTGATCAACGTCGCCATCGGGTATTCCATCCCGCCATCGCCACCTTGAATCACTGAATATTGGTTGTAAGGATAGCGGCCATAACGCTCATTCATAAATTTGAAACAGCGCACGGCGTAGGGCTGCATTTCCTTCCAGTAGTTGATCGTGTCGTTTTGGTAGAAAAAATGCAGGTCGAGTTTATCGTCCACCTTCACGATGTCGTGGACGTAGTCGGGATCGGCGGCCCAAACGAAGTCAGGTACTTCTGGGGCCACGAAATGCCACGTCAGACGATCACCCTCTTTGTGAGTGATCGTTTTCTTGGAATAGCCGTGGCCGATTTTGTCAGGATTTTGGAGATAACCCGTACCCGCGATGGTATATTTGGCATCTATTGTAATCTTGACGTCGAAATCACCCCAAACGCCATAAAACTCTCGGGCGATGTAAGGTACAGCATGCCAACCTTCGTAGTCGTACTCGACCATTTTGGGGTACCACTGCGCCATCGAATAATCGATTCCTTCTTTATTGTTTCGCCCTGTGCGCCGAATCTGTACAGGTACCTGCGCCTCAAATTCCATCTCGAAGGTCACGGTTGATTTCGGCATGATCGACTCGTTCAGGGTCACTTCCAGGATCGTCCCAACTACCTGATACTTTACCGATTTTCCATTCATTTTCAAAGCCTTCACTTTCTCATAGCCGATTTCGTCGGGCGAAAGCTTGTAAATTCGATCCATTACCCGAGCGTCGGGATCGCTGATCGTACGCGACCGGACGTCCATCTGGCTACCGGGCTGGAAGGCATTCAGATATAGGTGGTAGAAGACTTTATTGAGCGTGTCCGGGGAATTGTTTGTGTATTGGAGCTTCTGCGAACCCGTGTAGCGGTGGGTCTTGGCGTCGAAGTCGATGTTCATCTCGTACTTGACGCGCTGCTGCCAGCGGTCGGATTGGGCGAAAGCTGTGGATAGAGAGACGATTAACAAGGCAATCGAAAAATATTTCTTCATGAATTTTTATAAAAGTGATTTTAGGTTCTGAAAATCAAAATTAGCCAAACTCGTTGTTTTACCATCTATTTTCTAAATTTTAACCCTAATTTTACCAAACAATCCTTATCTCAAATCCATGAAACGCCTACTTTTTCTCTTAATTTTGCTGACCATCCGTCCGGCGATAAACGCCCAAACGGCCAACTCCGACCAGGCTTTTATCAAAGAACACTACACCAAGCAGATTCATGACATCCCAATGCGGGACGGCGTGAAACTGCACACGATCCTATACACGCCGAAGGATATTTCAGCCAGCAAGCAGTACCCATTCCTGATGCAACGAACCTGTTACAGCATCGGGCCCTACGGCGAAAATGAATTTCCGACGCGCTTAGGCCCAAACCCCTACCTCATGCGGGACATGTACGTCTACGTTTATCAGGACGTGCGGGGTCGCTACATGAGCGAGGGTACCTGGACTAACATGACGCCGCACATCGACAACAAGAAGGGAAAGAACGACGTGGACGAGGCGTCGGATATGTACGATACCATCGAGTTTTTGCTCAAAAATGTTCCAAATAATAATGGTCGGGTAGGGCAGTACGGTACTTCATATCCCGGTTTTTATACCACGGCCAGTTCACTGAGCAAACATCCGGCTTTAAAAGCATCTTCGCCGCAGGCGCCCATCGCCGATTTCTTCTTTGATGATTTCCACCACAACGGAGCCTTCACGCAGGGCTACTACGGTACGTTTCCGGTGTTTGGTATTCAACATCCCAAGCCGATGACTGATTCCTGGTTTACCGATGAATTCATTCAGGCCAAGCCCGACGGCTACACTTTCAACCTGAACATCGGCCCGTTGAAGAATTTCGACAAGTACTACAAGGACAATTTTTTCTGGCAGGAAACGATGAATCATCCCAATTACGATGAGTTCTGGCAGAAGCGCGACATCCTGCCGCATTTGAAAGGTGTCACTTCCGCCTATATGACCGTCGGCGGCTGGTTCGACGCCGAGGATTTGTACGGCCCGCTGAATACCTACAAAACCATCGAGAAGAACAATCCGAACGCCTATAACACGCTGGTAATTGGGCCGTTCGGTCACGGACGCTGGGGGCGAGAAACTGGACACACCCTGCACAATGATATTT
>NZ_JBGSXF010000705.1:0-2409 GCF_041751555.1 Persicitalea sp.
CATCAACGCCGCCTTCACGGCCTGGAAACTTACTGTAAGGAGCGTAATCACCAATGCCCCCACGCCCGCCGCCGCGAATATCCACCACGATAGTTCAGTACGGTAGGTATATTTCTGCAACCAGCCATCCATGAAGTACCACGCCAGCGGCGCGGCGATGAGCAGGGCGATGACAACCAGCAGCACGAAATCTTTGGACAGCAACCGCCACAAACTGGCGACGCTCGCGCCCAGTACCTTACGGACGCCGATTTCTTTGGTACGCTGCTCAGCGACGTAGGAAGCCAGACCGAAAAGGCCCAGGCAGGAAATGAGAATCGCCAGTCCGGTGAAGACGCCCGCGAGTGTGCCGATCCGTTCTTCGGAGGCGAACTTAGCAGCGTACTCTTCATCAACGAACTTGTATTGAAAAGGCAGATCGGGGAAGTTTTTCTTGAAAACTCCTTCGATGGTGGCGAGACTATTGCTGGCAGTTTGGTTGGGATCGAGCCGCAGGTGATAAAAGCGGGCTGGATCTTTGTTAATTTCATAAAGGGAGGGTCGCGCGGCTTCGTAAGGCGAGTCCATTACCATGTCCTCCACGACCCCGATGACCTTTAAACTGTACGATGGATCGTCGGCACCGTAGTTGCGGAGCAACGTCCCGACGGGTTCTTTCAGCCCCATGTATTCCACGGCGGCTCTATTCAGGAGTACCGCGTTGGAGTCGGAAGGGAAGTCCGGCGAAAAATCCCGGCCCGCGATGATTTTCATGTCGAGTGATTTGGCATAGTCCGCCGAGACGCCAATCCATGCAAAACTAGCCTGGAAATCCGCTGGCATGCCCTCCCAATAATACCCGCCCCGACCGTAGTATATATCGGTCGTCGGATTGCTGGTCGCAGACATATCCACCACGGCCCCTGAGTTGAGGAGTTCGTTGCGGATGAAAGCGTACTTACCCTCGAAAGCGCCCTCGGTCAGCGGGATTTGAACCAGATTCGCTCGGTCGTAGCCAATAGGGCGGTTTTTGGTGAACTGGATTTGTCGGAAGACGGTAACCGTGCCGATAATTAAGGCTACCGAGACAGTGAATTGCAACACCACCAACACTTTGCGAGGCAAGGCGGCATAACGTCCCACGCGGAAAGTACCCTTTAAAACCTTGACGGGTTGGAAAGAAGAGAGGTACAGAGCCGGGTAGCTGCCGGAAAGCATCGCCGTGAAAACGATGAACAAAAGCGACGCACCCCAGAAATAAAGATTGCTCCAGGGAAAAGTGATTTGCTTGTCGGCGAGCGTATTAAAGGCAGGAATTGAAATCAGCACCAGCAACATGGCAACCAAAAACGCCAGCCCGACCACCAGAAATGACTCGCTCAGAAACTGGCTCACCAACTGCCCACGTACCGAACCCACCGATTTGCGGATGCCGACTTCCCGCGCCCTTTTCTCCGAACGAGCGGTGCTGAGGTTCATAAAATTGATGCAGGCCAGCAGCAGCACGAACGCCCCGATGATGCCGAACAGCCAGACGTTTTCGATCGCCCCGCCCGCCTGGACGCCATTCTCGAACTTAGATTTCAGGTGCCAGTCGTTCATCGGGAGCAACAGAAACTGCGGATTATACTGAGCGCGGTCGGGGGCTGCCTTTAATTTGATGTCCTTTATTTTGGCCGTTACCTCCGGCATCGTCGCGTTATCGTTAAGCTGCACAAATAGCCGGAATGAGTTATTATTCCATTGGTCGGCGGCGTCCCTGATCCATTCAGTATTGGCCACGAAATGTTCCCAGGGAATGATGAAAGTCATTTCGTTGAACGAGTCGCTGGACGGAATATCGGCAAAAATACCCGTCACTTTCAGATTATACTTGTTGTCGAACTTCACGATCTGACCGATGGGGTCTCCGTTGCCGAAAAGGCCCTTCGCCGTGGAAGCCGCCAGCATGATCGAGTTTGTTTCCTGCAAGCCATTCTTTTGTCCTGCCAGGATTTCCAGACTCAGCATCTCGGGCGCTGCGGGCTGCATATAGTTTCCTTTTCTTACAATCTGTTTATCGCCGTGCACCATAACTCCATCCAGCGTCCAGCTACTCATCACGATATGCTTGAAGTCGTCGCCGTACTCGTTACGCAGTGACATTTCCAACGGCCTCGGCACAGTGATGCGGGTGTTGATTTCACCATTACTTACTCCGCTTTGCCAGACCTGCGCGATCTGGTCGTGATTCTTGTGGTAATGATTGTACGTCAATTCATCGTACACCCATAAGCCGATAAGCATCGCCACGGCCATGCCCATAGCTAAGCCGCCGATGTTGATGAAAGAGTAGCCCTTGTTGCGGGCCAGATTGCGGTAGGCGATTTTCAGGTAGTTGCGTAGCATGGCTGTTTCTGTTTATGATTTTATATTGATTAAGAAGAAAGG
>NZ_JBGSXF010000706.1:0-13098 GCF_041751555.1 Persicitalea sp.
GGCGGGGCTTTCGGTCGATTACTTTTTCAACGCCGATACGCTGACGACCACCCGTAATTCCTACACCTGGATTCAGGCGCTATACAGCACCCGCCGCCAACTCGTGGTAGAACCCGCCTGGCAGGTTTTTACCAAAGACGAGAAGTACTTTCTGCGCGGGAAAGGGGGATACGTCATATTTTCAGAGAATTTCTGGGGTGTGGGAAATCAGACCCTTGCCGAGGAAGACTACCTCAGCGCCAGCTACAACCGCGCCTATTTTCAGGGCGATTTTTACCGAAAAACCAAGGGGAAATTGTTTCTGGGGATAACTTCATATTTCAGCGATGTGCGGAGTGTGAAGTTCAACAATATAGAGCGTGTGAGCGAAATTGACCCTTTCCTGGGCGGCGAAGCCAACCGCATCGTCGGCATTGGGCCCAGTGTACTTTGGGACTACCGCAACGATGCGTTCAGCCCCACGCAAGGCTGGTACGTCAATGCCTACTATCGCCAGCATTTCACCGGACTAGGTAGTTCGTTCGACTATAAAGAGCAGTTTCTGGACCTCAGAAAGTACTTCCCGCTGGATGCTAAAAACCTCATTGCCGTGCAGGGCATCGGGCAGTTTACCCAAGGCAGCGTGCCTTTTCACGACCTGCCACGCCTGGGGGGCTATACCATCATGCGGGGTTATACATCAGGGCGTTTTCGCGACGGGCAGTTGTGGTCGGCGCAGACCGAATATCGGCGCAATCTGGGGCGGTTTCTGGTGGCGGCGGCCTTCGTCAGTGCCGGAGGCGTAGCACCCGAAATAAAGGATTTCTCCGCCTCGACTACCCGTTTCAGCGGCGGGGCGGGACTACGGGTGCTAATCAACCGCCAAATGAACCTCTACACACGGCTGGACTTCGCCGTTACCTCCGATCGCACGACGGGCTTTTATTTTCGGATCTTCGATGCGTTTTGAAAATCTAAATGCTTCATACCTGCCTTCGGTCATTTGTTAAAATCAGAGAAAACAATTGTCTTGATTACTTTCCTTTTGCTTCCAATTTTTTCGCCTCCAACTCCTTGATCTTCGCCCGTTGTGTGTCATTGACCGTTGGATACGTGATTCCCAACTGCTCCAAATACGTCTTGTACTTACCCGGTTCGTAATAATACTTCTCCAAAGAAGGCTTGAACTCGGCCATGATTTCCTTATTCAAGTACGTCGCCGGAAAATCTTTCGGGCCGACCAGCGGCGTGTATTGCAGTTCTTTCGTTTGCTCGTCGCGGTAGTAAGCCCAGGCTTTTTTCAGGACTTCGGGCTTGGTGAGCATGTCGATGAGCGTCATGGCTTCCGCTTTCGCTCCGGCCACGATGCCTTTGTGGGCGATGGGCGTGGCCATGGAAATGGCGTTGGACCAATGGTGGCCGGGTAGGTTCGGGATATTCGACGGGTAGCGCAGCACCACCGTTGGCAGGGCCCACGAGATATCGGCGATATCGTCGGAGCCACCGCCCATCGAGCGCATGATTTGTCCTCCCATCGAGGCCACGGGCATATCGGCGGGCAGACCGATGGTGTCGAGTTTCATGTCCAGACCTTCGATCTTACTGGCTTCCATCTCGATTTGGGCCGCTTTGGCCAAAAGTTGGTCATTATCGTCCCAGGTTGGCAGACCCACCTTTTTGATATTTTCGTAAAGCGTTTCGGCGATGGGTTGATTGAAATGCCCCGGCCAGGCTGAACCAAGTACCTCGTAGGTGAACTTCGTGTCGGTCATCAGCGAGGCACCTTCGGCCATCTTCATCCCGATGTCGTAGAGCTTCTTGATCTTAGGGTAGCTGCGGTCGCGGAAGTAGTACCAGACCGAGGCTTTGGAAGGTACCACGTTGGGCTGATCGCCGCCGTCGGGGATTACGTAGTGCGAGCGTTGGGTGAGTTCGAGGTGTTCGCGGCGGAAGTTCCAGCCAACGTTCATCAGTTCCACGGCATCGAGGGCGCTTTTGCCGCGCCAGGGCGCACCCGCCGCGTGGGCGGCTTGTCCTTCAAACATGAATTTTACCGAAATCAGACCGTTGTTGCCCGCATCGCCGTAACCGACGCTGAGGTTGCTGGCTACGTGGGTGAAAATACAGGCATCGACATCCTTGAAATAGCCGTCGCGGACGAAGTACGCCTTCGCACCGACCAATTCCTCGGCCACGCCGGGCCACAGCATGAGGGTACCCGAAATCTTCTCACGCTCCATGATTTTCTTGACCGCCAGAGCCGAAATGATATTGAGCGCCTGCCCCGAGTTGTGGCCTTCGCCGTGGCCGGGAGCGCCCGCGACCAGCGGATCGTGGTAGGCCACACCAGGTTTCTGACTCGCTTTGGGGATGCAGTCCACATCGGAGCCGAGGGCGATGATGGGCTTGCCGCTGCCCCACGTAGCGATCCAGGCCGTAGGCATCTGGGCAATGCCGCGCTGAATGGTGAAACCTTCTTTCTCCAAGAGCGTGGTCAGGTACTTCGCCGTCTCCTCTTCCTGAAAACCCAGTTCGGCAAAACTGAATAGCATATCGTTGATTTCCTGGCCCAGTTTGGCATTTTGCTCGACGCTGAGCGCGACTTCCTGTTTGAGCTTGGCGGCAGGATCGGCGGGGGTGCTTTTGGCATTGCGTTTTGATTGGGCGTGGGCGGTGGTCAGGGATAAAACCGTCCACAACAGCGGGAGTAGCATTTTTTTCATGCAATCTGAGTTTTGAAAAAAAAGTGAGTTGAAATGATCTTGAAAGAATGACAAATGAACGCACCACACGCATTCCTTACAAATTCCCCTTCCTCATTTCCGCCACGGCTTGGTCGACGGCGCGGGCGGTAATGGCCATATAAGTTAGCGAGGGGTTCTGCGTGGCCGTGGACACCATACAGCCGCCGTCGGTTACGAAGACGTTCGGCACGGCGTGGAGTTGGTTCCACTGGTTGAGCATGGATGTTTTGGGATCGTGACCCATGCGGATGCCACCCATTTCGTGGTTTTCGCTGCCGGGGAAGCGGCCCGTGTCGCTGGTTTTGATGTTGGTAAAGCCCGCCTTCGTGAACATTTCGGTAAATTGTTCGTAAAAATCCTGCACCATCCTGCGGTCATTGTCGTCGAAGTCGACCGACATCCGCAGTAGTGGAATACCCCAGTCGTCTTTCAGAGTCGGGTCCAGCCGGATGAAGTTGCTTTCCTTGGTCAGTACTTCACCCATCATCTGCGCATTGGCACCCCAACCGCCCTGCTCCGGAGCAAGGAGACTTTGCTTCAAGTCTTCACCCACCAGCCCGGCGGTAGAATTGTTCTTCTTGTATGTATGAAAAGAAGTAGCGTAGCCGCGCAGAAAATCGGTTTCCTGCTTGAACACATTCCGAAAACGCGGTACGTACCCGCCCGTGGGCCGACGCCCTTCGGTGGTAGTATCGTGGAAGCCGTCGTAGTCGGCACTCACCCGGCCCCGGTAGTTGTGGAAACCGATGTACTTACCCAGTACCCCGCTGTCGTTGCCCAAGCCATTGGGGAAGCGGTTCGAGGTAGAATTGAGCAACACCAGGTTAGAATTGATCGCCGAGGCATTCAGGAAAATAATTTTGGCGTAGTACTCCATCATTTCCTTCGTATTGGCATCCACCACCCGCACGCCCACGGCGCGTCGTTTTTTCTCGTCGTAAATGATCGAATGCACCACCGAGTGCGGCCGTAGCGTCATTTTGCCGGTTTTCATCGCCCACGGCAGCGTCGAGGAATTGGTACTAAAGTACCCCCCGAACGGACACCCGCGCTGGCAAAGCACGCGGTGCTGGCACTTGGCCCGGCCCTGATCGTAATGGATTTGCTGCGGGTCGGTGATATGGGCGCATCGGCCAATGATAACAGGCCGTGTTCCCTTGTAATGCTTAGCCATCTGCTCGCTGAAATACTTCTCGATGCAAGTCATTTCGTGTGGAGGCAAAAACTCACCATCGGGCAGTTGGGGCAGGCCGTCGCGGCGCCCCGAGATACCCGCGAACTTCTCTACGTAACTGTACCAAGGCGCGAGATCGGCGTAGCGAATGGGCCAGTCGATAGCAAAACCGTCACGGGCCGGGCCTTCGAAGTCGTAGTCCGACCAGCGCTGCACCTGCCGCGCCCACAACAGCGACCGTCCGCCTACCTGATAGCCGCGCATCCAGTCGAAGGGCTTGTCCTGCACGTAAGGATGTACCTTGTCCTTCATGACGAAGTGCATGGCGTCTTCCTTGAAAATGTAGTGCTTGCTGGCAATCGGGTTGGCCTCTCGTTCGGCGAGAGTCGGCTGTCCCAAATGCTCAAATTCCCACGGCTGCATGTTCGTCGTGGGGTAATCCACATTGTGTTTAACATCACGGCCACGTTCCAGTACGAGGGTTTTCAGTCCTTTGCCAGTCAGTTCTTTGGCCGCCCAGCCACCGCTGATGCCTGTGCCGATCACGATGGCGTCGTACGAGCGGGCTTTTATAGAATCGAGGTTTAGATAGGACATGGCAAGGGAGTAGTCATCCTTTGTTAGTAACTGAATAATGTCGTAAAGCTATTGGATTGTCACTGCGAGTACAAGACGCGAATTATCGCGTCTCTACCCTAATAATGATTTAAAAATCCGCAAGGGAATCGTAGCCCAATCCGGCCTCTGGGTTAGTTCACCGTTGAGGTCGAACAGGGCTTTTTCCAGCAGGTAGGTTTCCAGCAGGACATTCAGGTCGTCCGAGTCATCGGGGATGAAGTCGCTGCCTTTGACGGTTCGCAGGTAAGCTTCCAGAAAAATGCCCGAGGCGGCCTGAATCCAGCGTTCGGTCGGTGGCGTCAGCTTGGGAATGTCCTCTTCGCGTACCTGATCGTTGAAAATCAAGCTGGCGTAGGCGGCGTAGTGCAGCGACTCGATCATATCGGCCACGTCGCGCAGGGGCGAGCGGCGGAGGCGGCGTTCGCTGAAACTGCGCATCGGGTTCCCGCCAAATTCGCAGATAGCCAGATCGTTGCTCGTGTACAGGATTTTGTCCAGCGTGTATCCCCCGTGGATGCGGATCTTGACCGCGTCCATTTTCTTCTCGTAAATTCTTTTCAGCGAAGCCAGTATTTCGTTCTTGCGGGCCATGATGGCTTTGGCATCCGCCTGCACGTTCGCTGGTAGCTTCTTGCTATTCTTTTCTTGATTCTGGAACGTCTCGCGTACCAGCGACTGCAAGCCCGAGTACAATGAGCGCTGGTAATGTAGCGAAAAACCTTCTGAACCAAAGTCGGGCGCATCGACGGTGGACAGGGCCAGGTGCAATTCGCCCAGTCGCTCGCCCAGCATTCGGGTCGGACCGACGACCGTGCCACCGAACAGATCGCGGAAATCGTCAGGAATGTTATCATGGGCCACGGGAGTAAGCATCGCCCGGCCTTCCAGGGGCTCGGGCCAGTTGTCGTGTTCCAGCGACAGTACACGCTCGTAGTAGTTGTTAACGCGCTCCCGCATGAACTTCCACATGTTGACGTTGCCTTCAGGCGCTTCCTGCAAGATGCCCAAGGTGTAGTTATCCCGACCGATTTTCCAATCTATACTCCCTGAAAAAGGCAGCATGGAATGAAAATGAGACTTTTGGGTCAATATCTTAGTGATTTCGGCGTCGGGATGGGCAGTTTTTTCTACCCGGCGGTAGAGCTTGAGCACGTATTCATCATCGTAAGAAATGATCGTTTCGTGCGCCGTGCTGAGCGTCCGAGTCTTCATTTCCTCCGGCTCGGGTAGTTTGTCAGCCTTATGGGTCGAGAAATTCAGACTGCCGTTTTTCAGCTTCATCGGAGCCTTTTTGAGGAAATGCCGAAGCATTCGCTGCTGCATATCTTCGGTATAGTAGGCATCTACCAAAAGTCCCTCCTCATCTCCTATTTTTAGGTGCGCAATAACGGCCGACGGGCTGTCTTCGGCTATTTCGGCCGAGACTTCATCGGTGACGAAGGCCACGGGCAATTGATAATGCTCGGCCAAACCGCTTTCGTACTGGACTTCCAGCAGCAGCAGGTAGGCTTTGTGTTCGCCCAAATCCAGTTCTGCCGACTCTGCGATTTCGGTACTGATGACCGTACGGTCTTTGCCGATGAACCATTCCGTACTGTGTAAGTACTTGGATAAAATACGGCTTTCGAGCGTCTTGATGGAATCTTTCTGCAAAAGTGCGGCCCAACTTTTCAGTTTGAAAGAGGGCTTAGGCTGCTTGCTGTCCGTTTCGGGATGGGCCTTTTCCAACGAAAACCACTGGTACCCGTGCGAACCGAGCGTGAAAAAATAGGGGTCGTCTTCCTTAATGACAGGAAAGCGATTCTTGCTAAAAACATCAATGGGCAGGTAGCCTTTGTAGGCCGACAAATCCAGCTCGGCGGGCTGCGTGTAGCGCGACAGATTCACCAAAACAAGAATCGTCTCGTCTTCGTAGCTGCGCGTAAAGGCCAGAATCTTGGGATTACTCACCCACACGAATTCCATGTCGCCGCGGCTGAACGCCTTGAATTTCTTGCGCATCGTAATCATCCGCTTCATGAACCACAGCAGCGACGACGTGTTGCGCCGCTGCGTCTCGACATTCACGGCTTCGTAGTGGTACTCGGGATCGAGGATTACGGGTAGGTAAAGCTTGTGCGGATTGGTTTCGGAGAAGCCCGCGTTGCGGTCGGGCGACCACTGCATGGGCGTCCGCACGCCGTCGCGGTCGCCGAGGTAGAAATTGTCGCCCATGCCGATTTCGTCGCCGTAGTAAATCACGGGCGTACCGTTGAGCGAAAACAACAGGCAGTTCATCAGCTCGATCTTGCGGCGGTTGTTGTCCAGCAACGGAGCCAGGCGGTGGCGGATGCCGAGATTGATCCGCGCCTTGGGATCCTTGGCATACGACTTGTACATATAATCCCGTTCCTCGTCGGTGACCATTTCCAGCGTCAGTTCGTCGTGGTTGCGCAGGAACATGGCCCACTGTGCGGTAGCCGGGATTTCGGGCGTCTGCTCGAAAATGTCGATAATCGGGTAACGGTCTTCCATTTGGAGGGCCATGTACATACGCGGCATCACCGGGAAGTGGTAGTTCATGTGGCATTCGTCGCCTTCACCCTCGCCGAAGTACGAGGCCGAGTCCTCGGGCCACATATTGGCTTCGGCCAATAGCGTGGTACCGGGGTAGTGCTTGTCCACGTGTGCCCGGATTTTTTTCAGGAAATCGTGGGTTTCGGGCAGGTTCTCGCCGTTGGTGCCTTCGCGCTCGAAGAGGTACGGCACGGCGTCGAGCCGGAAACCGTCCACGCCCGTCTTGCACCAGTAGTCAAGAATCTCGAAAATTTCCTTCTGCACCAGCGGACTATCGTAGTTGAGGTCGGGCTGGTGGTGGAAAAAGCGGTGCCAGTAATACTGCTGAGCCACGGGATCCCAGGTCCAGTTGGAGGT
The DNA here is from genome assembly GCF_041751555.1 of Persicitalea sp. Lineage (NCBI taxonomy): Bacteria > Pseudomonadati > Bacteroidota > Cytophagia > Cytophagales > Spirosomataceae > Persicitalea > Persicitalea sp. The sequence goes on from NZ_JBGSXF010000706.1 coordinate 7,429, forward strand.
CTCTGTGTCCAGAAAAATGATGCGAACGTCTTTGTACTGTGTCGAGTCGTCGGTCCAGACGTAGTACTCGCGCTCAGGCGAGCCTTTCTCCGCTTTCCGCGCCCGCTGAAACCAGGGGTGCTGGTCGGAGGTATGGTTGATAACCAGTTCGATGATGACCTTCAGGTTGCGCTTGTGGGCTTCCTCAATGAAGGTCTGTAACTGCTCAATGTCGCCGTAAGAAGGATTTATCGAGTAATAATCGGCGATGTCGTAGCCGTCGTCGCGCAGGGGCGAGGGGTAAAACGGCAGCAGCCAGATAGCCGTCACGCCCAGGTCTTCGAGGTAGTCCAGCTTTTCCATGATGCCCTGGAAATCGCCGATGCCGTCGCCGTTACCGTCGCGGAAAGCTTTAATGTGGAGTTCATATATGATGGCATCTTTGTACCAATGGAGGTTGTCGTCGAGTGGGGTGTGCTTTTGGGCCATAAAGGGAGTTTATGAGTTTATGAGCGGTGCGCCGCCCGGTTTAAAGTTTATGAGTTTTGCGTTGGCTTGTTTCAACATCGTGTCAAACCTTTTTTCAAAAGCCGTACCAGCGTGAGTTCACTTACCGGGGAAACAAGTTAGGAAAAATCGGATGAAACAAGGTAGTTTTAAGGCAAAATGAGGCTTTGAACAAAAAGTGCCATAGGCACGCACGAACATGGGCACGCACGAATCAATAGCCGCGCGGCGGACCGTCCCGGATTTCAATCCGGGGATCAAGAGCAAAAACCTTCACAAAAAGTGCCGTAGGCACGACCGATAAAACCATACAACAAGCTATGAAACAATTAATTGCCGCCTTTCTCTTTCTCCTGAATACTGCCGCCTACGCCCAGCCCCATACCGTCGTGGACATCAAAGACGGGCAATTCTACATCAATGGCCGCCCCACCTACGAAGGCCGCACCTGGCAAGGCCACGAAATCGAGGGCTTGCTGATGAACTCCCGTATGGTGCAGGGGATTTTCGACGACCTGAACCCCGAAACGCGGGATAGGTTCGTCTATCCCGACACCAAAAAATGGGATCCCGACCGCAATACCGACGAATTTGTGGCCGCCATGCCGCTGTGGTATTCTTACGGATTGAATTCTTTCACGCTCAATTTGCAGGGTGGTAGTCCGCTGGGTTACGGAAACAACGGCTGGATCAATTCGGCTTTTGACAAAAAGGGCAATCTGCGCAAAGACTACCTGAAACGCTTAAAACGCATCCTCGACCGAGCCGACGAACTCCACATGGTCGTGATGCTGGGGTACTTTTATTTTGGACAGGATGAAAATTTGGTTGACGAGAAGGCAGTAATCAACGCGGTGGACAATGCCACCGACTGGATTTTCAAGCAAGGCTACCGCAACGTGCTGGTGGAGGTCAATAACGAATGCAATGTGCGCTACGACCACAAAATTTTGCAACCCGAGCGCGTCCATGAATTAATTGAACGAGTCAAGAAGAAGCAGAAGAACAACTACCGTTTATTGGTTAGCACAAGCTACGGTGGCGGCGTGGTGCCGCAACCCAACGTCGTGAAGGTCGCCGATTACGTTCTGCTGCACGGCAACGGCATCAAAGACCCGGCCAAGATTACGGAACAGGTCAAGAAGACCCGCGACGTGGAAGGCTACTACGGTCAGCCGATCGTGTACAACGAAGACGACCATTTCGACTTTGATAAAGCCGAAAACAACTTCATCAACGCCGTGAAAGCCTACGCTTCCTGGGGCTACTTCGATTACCGGATGAAGGACGAGGGCTTCGCTGAAGGCTACCAGAGCATCCCCGCCGACTGGGGCATCGGCTCCGAGCGGAAGAAAGGTTTTTTCAATAAATTGAAGGAGATAACCGGGGGATTGTAGTGGGCGAGGCGAGGTTCTAGCGGTGTAGTTTCACTTTCTCCCAAAAATCCGCATCCATGCCCTGGGCGTCTATTTTGGTAAAAATCTTGACGGTCGGCTGCTGATTTTCGGGTGGCGCGGCCACCGTGGCGACGGGCGCGAAGTCGGGTAAGAGGTAGGCTTGCACCAGGCCCAAATCCCAGAGCGTGCGCTTCGTGTCCTGCGGGTTGGTTTCCCGCCAGCGTTTTTCCATAAGTTGCTCGGTGGGGTTGTCGTCGGCGAAGCGTTCGTATATCGTCTCGCGGTCGAACTGGTAGTGCATCACGGAGTGAATCGGCATGATCGTCCAGTCGAGGTTGGCCCGGTTGAGCAGGTAGTCGTAGGCGTTGAGGTCACAGCGGACGTTGAACTCATTCTTATTCCAGGCTCTCTTGGCAAAATCGTAACCGCCGCCTAACGAAAAGACGCGGATCCTGGTCTTTACCGTCGAATCCAATGCGACGAGCGAAGCAACATTCGTAAGCGCCCCCAGCGTCAGAATATCCAGCTTTTCGCCAGGCTTCAAGGATTTTATTACTTCAAAAATCTTTTCCGTCGCCGCCGACGGGCGTGGCTGGAAACCACCCCAGGCACGACCCATTTGGCGATCAGCTCCCAGCGGATGCGGGATGCTTTGCAAACCCATCGTGTTCAGAATCTCTTCGTTGAGGGCCTGACTCACCAGGATTGGGGATAAGCCGGACGTGGCGTACTGGTTCCATTTCTCAAAAGTCACGAGGTCGGCGTTATTGAAGTGCGCCGAACTAAGGCCTACCACATCCACGCGGTCGGCGGCCCACAGCAGCCGGACGATGGCGTACACGTCGTCCATTTCGTTGCCTGTGTCGGCGTCGAGCCACACTTTTTGTTTTTGGGCGAAAGCGGAAGAGCAAACAAGAAGGAGCAGGAGGAGCTTTTTCATGAAATTGGGAACTAGTTGGAGTTTCATACAAAGAAAAGAAAGCACCGTTTCTTCTCAACCCATTTTCGATAATTCCCCTATCTTCGCGCTATTCTATTCTCCTGATACATATTGACTCCAAAGTTAGTGGCTTACCAATAAGCCCTAACCGCTCGACCCGCCGATCGAAATCTGGCCGGGTTGAATCTTCTTTTTTCAATGTTTATCAGGAAAAATCATGAATCAAAAAGCAAAAATCGCCGTCATCGGCGGTACCGGAAAAGCTGGAAAATACCTTGTCAAAGAACTACTTCGCCAAGATTTTCCCCTCAAACTTCTCCTTCGGAATCCCGGAGACTTCTCCTTTGAAAACCCAGACATCGAAGTAATTCAGGGCGACGCCCGCGACTACGAAACCGTGCGTACGCTTAAGGAAGGTTGTGGGGCGGTCGTCAGTGCGGTGGGATTCCGAGCCGGGAAAGAACCCATTTTCAGCATCGCGACCGGGAACGTCCTTCGGGCCATGCAGGAATGGAATATAACGCGCTACATCTCCCTCACGGGGCTGAACGTGGACACGCCTTTTGACCAAAAGACGGGTGCGACTCAGGCCGGAACCGAGTATATGCGGGCGAATTACCCCAAAACTACCGCCGACAAGCAGGTCGAGTACCAGAAGCTGACCGAAAGCGATGCCGCTTGGGTACTGGTTCGGTTGCCGTGGATTCAATTGACAGAAGCCGAGGAAGACGTGAAAGTAAGTCTGGAAGACTGTCCCGGCGAGGCGGTGAGTGCTTCGGCACTGGCGCGTTTTGTCGTGGCGCAGTTGACGAACGACACCTACGTGCGACAAGCGCCCTTCGTGGCTAATTGACGATTAGAAGAGCAGCCGTTCAATGACTGCTTTTCTTTTTCAGTCGTTTGCGCCGCCAATCGCGAAAGGAGTAGTAGGCCGGAACCAGGTAAAAACCCAAGCCATAGCTGTAATACAGCCCCGAAAACCGCTGGCTGAACGCCGGGTCGTCAAGTACCTGGCGATAACCGCCGCGCGCACTCACACCCAGCCAGGAAACGAGCCGATAATTACAAAAAACGCCCGCTTGAGCCAACTGAAAACGAGTTACGCCTGGTTCGGGAGCGATGCTGCCGATGTAGCGCGTCGTTTCGCCGCCGTAACCAAGTTCCACGGGCAGGGAAATAAACCAGTGGTTGGTTCGCACGATCGGATACCAGTAGCTCAGGCTCACGAAACGGGCATCGGTGGTGGTGATGGCGGTGGGGTTCAGGCTATGCGGCAACCAGCCGCGCCAGTTGATGAGCCGGGTGGGGGCATCGTAGCCAAGCCAGTGGTAGCCGAGCAAAAGCATATGTCCCCGCTGCCCGAAACGAATACCGCCCACGGCGCCATTGATGATGGTCAGTCGGTCTTTGAGATTGGTTCGCCGGAAATCGAGACTTGCGACAAGGCCGAAGTTCGATTGCTTCTCCGTGGTATCTGCTTGGGCCAAAAGTGGCGCGTCCACCCCCCAGGCGTACAGGCCAAGCAGATGGACGAACCAAAATAGTTTCTTTCTTGATTTTCCGGGCATTTCGCGTGAGGGCATTGCCCCTACTAACGAAAATGATGGGAAAAACGTCGATTCGCTGCCCTACTTTTTCTTAGGCGGCGCGGTGGGTGCCTTGGGTGCGGCAGGAACCGCTGAGAATGGGGCCGCAGGTACTGACTTCGCGGAGGGAGCCGGAGCGGGACTCGGAGCGGCGGCGCCACGAATCGTCCTGGTAGGTGCCGCCGGAGCCGAAGGCCTTGGCGGGCGGATGGTACGAGTATTCGATGACGAGTTAGAATTATAATTGATAAAATTGATGGATTCTAGCCCCATTTCTTCGGCCACTTTTTCCATTTTTCTGCCGATGACTTCCATTTTTTTGCTGATTTCCTCCATCTTGCGGTCATATACTTCCGCCTCGCGGTCAATTTTTTCCATCTCGGTATTTAGATTATCCATCGGCTTCTCGGCTTCCTTCGATTGAACACGGTTCTGCTTGATCTGCTCGTTTAGGGCGTTGATTTCCTGTTCTTTGGCTTTGATTTGGGTTTCAAAGTCGGCCAGTTGTTTCTCCGTGTCGGCGGCTTTGGCCTGCCCATTTTTGGGGTACATCACCGCCTGGCGCTTTTCCATGAGTTGACGGCGGGCTTCCATGAGTTGGTCTTTTTTCCAATCGAATTTCTCCTCCTCGCGTTGGAAACGCTCTACCGCAAAATGCTCTTTCTGTACTTGCAGATTCAGGTCGGCGATGCGCTGATGGAGCGGTTCCATTTGCTTTTGTAGGGCTTGAATCTGCTCTTGATGAGGCTGCATCTCTTTTTGCAGGGCTTCCATTTTGGCATGGTACTCGGCCATTTTCTTTTGGAGAGTGTCGTTGTCGGTGGCTTGTCTATTAAGAGTATTGACGACGGTTTTTGCTTCACTTATATAAAGAGGCTCGCCGTTCGGCCCAGCTATCTTTTTGACAGGACCCCATTCAATTAAGGTAGTATGCCCTTCCTGCTGTACGGCCAGTTCAACATCTTCCTCGATGTCAGCCTTTTCTCCAATCCGAACCTCTATTTGATGCTCTATAAGAGTATCAGCATTTGATTCTATTTCTTGACTCTTCACAATTTTCACTCGGGATAATTGCGGCTTCTTTTCTGATTTTTCCCCCTGAAAAGCATGCACCGACGCCCCCACGCTCAGCGAAAGCAGCACCACCGCCATTGGCAGGTACCCCGCCAACCGCCGCGACGAAGGCTCGGCCACGCCCAGTACCCGCCGGACGCGTGATAAGAGTTGCCGCTTGTTGCCCGCAAAGGCCACCACCAAGGCA
>NZ_JBGSXF010000707.1:0-2966 GCF_041751555.1 Persicitalea sp.
GGAAGGCAAGGCTGAATTGGAAAAAGTAATGGCGTATGTCCACGGCCAGCAGGCGGTCATCCGCGCTCACGAAAACGCCAACTACCTGCGGGAAGAAAAGGAACTCGAAGTACTGATTGGCCGGGCGCATTTTGTGGATGAAGGTACTTTGGCCGTGAACGGAGCCGAATACACTGCCAAACGCATCGTCCTCGCCACCGGCTCGAAGCCGCGCAAACTGGACGTGCCGGGAGCCGATAGTGCCAATCTCTACACCAACGAAACGCTTTTCTATGACCTGAAAAAACTACCCGACCACCTGCTGGTTGTCGGCGGCGGGCCTATTGGCTGCGAAATGGCGCAGGCGTTCCGACGGCTGGGTTCGGAGGTCACGATTGTGGATCGGGGCGAGCGGCTTTCTTCCAAAGAACTACCCGAGTTTTCCGAGACTCTGGAAGCGCAATTCAAAAAAGAAGGCATCGAGATCATGCACGAGTCGGAAGTGGTGGCTTTTTCGTCGCCTACCGAAGCCGAAATTTCGATTGATAAAAAGTCAAAAACCAAGCTTACTTTCGATGCGGCTTTGGTGGCCATTGGTCGCGTCGTAACGACCGACGGCCTCGGGCTGGACAAAGCGGGCATCGAGGTCGAAAAAGGCAAAATCGTTATCGACGGCTACCTCCAAACTACCAATCCGCGCGTGTTCACAGCGGGCGACTCTACGGGTTTGTACTACTTCTCACACGGAGCCGAAAAGCACGTCCGGCAACTGATGCGGAATTTCTTTGTACCCTTCTTCAAGAAGAAACACACGTTTTCCGACCTCTCCTGGGTCACTTTCACTGAGCCGGAAATCGCCACCTTTGGCCGTTCCGAAGAAGACCTGAAAAAGGACAATGTCGATTTTGAAAAAATTACCCAAAGCTTCGAGGAAGACGACCGCGCCATCACCGACGACTATCGCTACGGAAAACTGGTGCTGTACGTCAGCAAGAAGAGTTGGTTTTTTGGTAAAAGTACCATCTTGGGCGGCAGCATGATCGCGCCCAAAGCCGGGGAGATCGTGCAGGAGCTATTCACGGCGCAACTGGCGGAGCTAAATACCAATGTGTTGTTCAACAAAGTGTATGCGTATCCCGTCTCGTCACGCATTAACCAGAAGGCGACGAATTCGATCAGGACGGGCGATTTGACGCCTTTTTTGAAGAAGGTTTTGGGGACGTTGTATCGGTGGTAGAGGTGATTATTAATCGACAAGCATTTGTTTCAATACGTCTTTGCAGTTTTCAATCTCAACTTTGCTGAGTTTATCGAAGACCCTGAGAACTCTGCTTCTATCCACGGTTCTAATCTGATCCATCGCCACCATTCCTTGGGTGTTATTTTGCTTGACTAAGACACGGAAACGATATTCTTTCAGGTTAGTAGTCATAGGAGCAACTACTATCGTATTGAGATGCCGATTCATCTCATTGGGTGAAACGATGACGCAAGGCCGCGTTTTTCTTATCTCGCTACCAACAGTCGGCTCGAGATTGACTAGAACTACGCTGTACTGTTTTAATTCCATTCTTCAAAGCTTTCATCTTCAAAGACATCATCTATAAGCAAACAGTCATCGCCGTTAGCGTGCATCTCTCTGGCTGATGCCTCCCAACCCTCTCTGGGTTTGGCGATTGGCTTCAAAATGATTCGTTCATCTTCAAGAATTAGCTCGACCCGATCATTGATGTTGTATTTTTCCAAAATGGTCTTGCTGAGTCTGAGACCTCGCGAATTACCGATTTTAATAATCTGAGTTTCCATAATTACTTATTGTGAGTACAAAGTAATTACAAATGTAGGTGTTTTTTGCCAAATTCCGATGTGTCGGCTGGCGCATGTCAGGCGAACACATAGGTTCGCCCCTACAAAAACGCCTCCCAAAGTACCTCCGCCGGATGTAACGCCCTCCGCCCCGTGCCATCGTGGATTTGGTGGCGGCAGCTCGTGCCAGGCGCGGCGATGAGTACCTCCTCGGGTAGTTTCCGCACGGCGGGGAAAAGTACCAACTCGCCGATTTGCATCGAGAGGTCGTAATGCTCGGCTTCGTAGCCAAAACTACCCGCCATGCCGCAGCAACCGCTGGGGATGAGCTGCACAGAGTAGTTTTCGGGCAGCGACAGCATCTTCTTCGTCGGTACCAGACTGGCGATGGCCTTTTGCTGGCAATGGCCGTGGAGTTTGATGAGGCGTTTTTCCTGGGTGAAGAGTTTGGGTGAAATCTTCTGCAAATCAATTTCCCGCGCGATGAATTCGTCAAATTGCAACGCGTTTTGGGCCAGGGCCTTAGCGGCTTCCAGCAGTTCGTCGCTGACCAAGTCGGGGTACTCGTCGCGGAAGGTTAGGATGGCGGAAGGCTCAATCCCAACTAGCGGCGTGTCATGGCTGACGAGGTCTTTCAGGGCAAGAATATTCTGCTCGGCTATTTTCTTGGCGTCTTTCAAAAGCCCTTTGGAGAGTTGAGGCCGCCCGCTGGGCGCGTGGTCGGGAATCTCTACTTCGTAGCCTAGTTTTTGCAAAGTCCAGATCGCCTTCTTGCCAATTTCTACGTCGCTATAATTGGTGAACTCGTCACAGAAAAGGTACACCTTGTGGCCCGTCGCAGGAATTGGGTTCGTTTTCCTGCCTTCTTTCTTGAACCAACCCCGCAGCGTTTCGCCTTGCAGCAGCGGCATGGTACGGTCGGGGTGGAAACCTACGACCCGGTTGGCGATCCGGCGCAGCGGCGCGTTTTTGAAAACCAGATTGTAGGCCCAGGGGACATAGCTGGCTATTCCCGTCATTCTTGAAAAATTCCCCACCAGCCACGAGCGCAGCGGCACACCGTGAACGTCGTGGTACTGCTGTAAAAATTCCATCTTCAACTTGGCGACATCGACGTTGCTGGGACATTCGCCTTTGCAGCCTTTGCAGGCCAGGCAGAGGTCATAGACTTCCTTGATTTC
>NZ_JBGSXF010000708.1:0-9851 GCF_041751555.1 Persicitalea sp.
ATCAAGCGCAGACGCATACTAAAATGCCCGGTGCCACAAACCTCGGTACAAGCAATTTCGTAGTCGAAGTTAGGATTGTTCAACTCCGCCTTCATTTCTGCCGTTGACTTATCAGCCACAAACCAGAACTTGGTCGGCATACCCGGTACAGCGTCCATCTTGACTCGCATGTGCGGGATGAATACGCTGTGCAATACGTCACGGGCGCGAATTTTCAGGAGAACAGGTTTGTTGATCGGAATGTGCAGTTCACCCGTGCTGATAAAATCGTCAAAAGAGTTTTCGTCCGATAGATCGATTCCCATTTCGTTTTGGGCATCAATCAACTTGTAGTTGTAGTTGCCAAGTTTGTTATTGTCGACGCCAGGATAGCGAATATACCAACCAAACTGCTTACCCATGATCTCGAAAACCTCGGCATCCTTAGGTGCTTCAGACATGATGTCGGACCATGCTCTCCAACCTGTGAAAACAAGTAGAGCCATCACAATGGCGGGTATCACTGTCCAAATCAACTCAAGGCGATGGTTTTCTGGGTAGTAGGTTGCTTTTTTGCCGACTTTGTACTGATATCTCCACGAAAAGTAGAAGAGCAAAACATTGACGAAAATGAAGGGGATCGTCAATATGCCCATCGAGAACCAGAACAAGTCGTCCGTACGGCGACCATGAATAGAGGACGCGATAGGTAGGAAATCCGCCTCGGTGTGCAGGTATGACCAAACAAAAGCAATCATACCCAAAACCATGAACACCAAAAACATAGTGGCATTCCATTTATTTCCTTCTGGGCGAGTGTCACCGTTGGTGCTGGTGGCGTTAACGCCCTTCATTACCTTCTGTAATCGGGAAATGACTAGTACAGTCAGACCCAAAAAAATGACGGCAATTATCGCAATTAGTATTGACATGATCGTAATTTTTTAAACTATTTAGGCGATGTCGTGGTGCAGGGATTCTTCCAACATGGGATGATTCCTTGGAATAAGGTTGGCCTTAGTCAACTGACTAGAAACCGACCAAATGAAGGCGCAGACGAAGATCAGGATAAAACCGAATTCTACTGGGCCGAAACCACCGCTGGCTCCCACCGTACCAGGCATAATGTTCGTGTAAAAATCGAAGTAATGGCCGATCAGGACGCTCCAACATCCCACTTTCAAAATGGAGTGCGTCATCTTCGAGTCCCTAGTCATCAAAACTAGGAAGGGGAAGAAAAAGTTTAGAAAAAGATTGATGAAAAACGGTGCTTGATAGATGCCTCCAAAACCGCTAAATCGTTCACGATAGTAGATGCCTTCCTCGGGAAGGTTGGCGTAGTAAATCAGCAGAAATTGAGCGAACCACACGTAAGTCCAGAATATGCTAAATGCGAAAACAAACTTACCCAGGTCACGCAGGTGGCTGTTGTTGACAGCACGGAGATAACCCATTTCGCGTAGTGTGACGACCGTGAGCGTGATGACAGCCAAACCGCTTACGTGCCAACTTGCCAGGGTGTACCAGCCAAACATCGTGCTAAACCAGTGCGTGTCAATAGACATAACGAAGTCCCAGGCTGAGGTGGAAGAAGTCACACCAAAAAATACGAGAAAAGCAGTTGCATAACGAATAGACTTGAAATAATTTTCTGTACCTCCAATCCGATCTTCTTCTAGAGACAGATTTCGCAATACCCGCCACAGCATGTACCAGCCTACAAAGTAAACCACCATCCGAATCAGGAAGAATGGCGTATTGAGCCATCCTTTCTTACCATTAATGATGGGGTCGTACAGGTCGTTCCCTATGTCGTAAAGCCCTTCGTGTGTCCAGTGGAATATATCGTGGCCGCCGAAAAAGAAAGTGACCAGCATGATGACAAAGGTCACGGGAAGGAAAGCAGGCATAGCTTCGGGAACGCGCTTAAATACCGCTGACCAGCCCGCTTCGGCCAGGTAATTGTAGGACATGAAGAACATGCCTATTACCGAAATACCAGTAAAATATACGGCGTTAACCCAAATGTTGGCCCAGATGCGCGTCATCCAGCTTCCACCGTGCGCGGCGGCTTCACCACCATGTTCGGCGGCACCATGGGCGACCTCAGCGGCTTCATGGCCCGATCCGTTAGCCAAAAGAAAGGCACCGATCAAAACCATGGCGAGTCCGATGCCGCCACCAATCATTAATTTCGTCTTTGCCCCCGCTGTAAATACGAACTCTTCTTCAACGGAGGGGATTGCGTGTACTGATGCCATTCTTATTTAATTGACCGCAGCGGCGGACCGTAATGGATAATTAACAATGAACAATTATTCGATAAGTAGTCAAGAATCTTAGTATTTGAATTTTTGAGTAAATGAAAAACTCAATGCCTAATAACGGCACGGGTCTCCCCGCTAAAATCCAATAACTTAACTACTGCTTTTGCAATTGCTGAACGTAGTGGACAATTTTCCAACGTTCCACGGGATCGATCTGTGAACCGTGAGGCCACATGCGGCCTTTACCGTGGGTAATGACGTGGTAAACGTGGCCGTCGTTCAGTTCGAGTGCTTTGTAGTTAGGAACTCCTTTGTAGACTTTACCAACGGTGCCATCACCCGCACCACCCGCACCATGACAGTGTTGGCAGTATCTTTCGTAAAGTACTTTCCCTTCGCCCAGTGACTTTTCGTCCAAGGGGATCGGATTTGTCAGAGTGCGCTCGGCAATACCAATACTGTCCTTGGGAATATTATACATCATCAAATCAACTTTCGCAGAATCGCCTGAGCCAAATTTTGTATCATAATTGGCGCGGGAGACTGTACCCGCCACCGGAAGGCGCATATTCAGCCCCATAGGATTGAGCGGATTGGCTTCGATCTGACGATAGGGCTCGTAGCCGACTGGGTAGTACATATTCGGGGCGTACTCCACGCCCGTGTCGTTGTAATCGTGTCCGCAGCTACTGGCAAAAATGGCCAGAGCGACAACGGCAACCACATACTTGTATTTAAAACTCATCATCCGCTTCATTAAAATTGTTTGATGTTCACCTCTTCGGCACCCGTGTCCCGCAGTTGCTGTGTGATTTCTGCTTCTGATAAACGATTGCCTTTCAAATCGATGGCCATGACGAATTTGTTGTCGGTCGCGCGAGGATCGAACGAATTTGGATTGACCAAACTGGGCCCCAGACCATTGGTGATAAAGAACACCGTCACCATCCCAAAGGCAGTGAAAAGTACCGTTACCTCGAAGGTGATGGGGATGTAGTTGGGAATAGATATCGGGTCTTTGCCGCCAACGATCATCGGCCAGTCGATGCCCATCGTCCAAATCATTAGGGTCAGACCGCAGATACATCCTGTGACGCCGAAGATGAATGCCGCAATACCGATGCGGGTGCGGGGATGCCCCAGCGCGTCGTCCATGCCGTGAATGGCGAATGGCGAATACACTTCCGAGATTTTGACTCCCGCTTTGCGAAGCGTGGGGACGGCGTGCAGAATCACTTCATCATCGTCATATACACCGACCAAATATTTACCGTGAGGATTAGCCATACTATTGTGGATTTTAAAACTATTGAGCGTCTTTGTTATAATTAGGACTCGCTACGCGTTCCCCTTTGGCCACGCCCGCTACCTTCTTAGGCAGGGTTTCCGACGAAGACCGTAGTACTGATTTTACTTCCGCCATGTTGACTACGGGCAAGAACTTGGAGAACAGCAGAAAGAAGGTAAAGAAAAATCCGAACGAGAAGATATAATCACCAATATCGAACATCGTTGGCGAGAACATAGCCCAACTCGATGGTAGGTAGTCGCGGTGCAACGAAGTGACGATAATCACAAAGCGCTCGAACCACATGCCGATATTCACCAGAATTGCGATGAAAAAAGTCCAGGTGACGCTGCGGCGAATGTACCGTGACCAGAACAGCTGCGGGGTGATGACGTTACAAGTCATCATCGTGAGGTAAGCCCACCAATAAGGTCCCGTAGCGCGGTTGATGAAAGCATAGCTTTCGTATTCCACGCCCGAATACCAGGCAATGAAGAACTCAGTGATGTAAGCCACGCCCACAATTGAGCCCGTTAGCGTGATGACTTTGTTCATCGATTCGATGTGCTCGATCGTGATGTAATCTTCCAGTTTATATACGACCCGCGTAATAAGCATCAGGTTCTGCACCATGGCGAAGCCGGAGAAAATAGCGCCCGCCACGAAGTAAGGAGGGAAAATCGTCGTGTGCCAACCGGGAATTACCGAGGTGGCAAAGTCCATACTTACAATGGTGTGTACCGAAAGTACCAGCGGTGTTGCCAAACCAGCCAGGATCAAGCTAATGTACTCATAGCGCGACCAGGCCTTGGCTGAACCCGTCCAGCCCATTGCTAATGATCCGTATATGAAGCGTGATACTTTACTACGGGCGCGATCACGAATCGTAGCCAGATCAGGAATCAGACCGATGTACCAGAAAACCAGCGAAACCGAAAAGTAAGTACTAATGGCGAAAACGTCCCAAACCAGGGGTGAGTTGAAGTTTACCCACAGCGAGCCAAAGGCATTTGGCAGTGGTAAGGCCCAGTAAGCCATCCACGGACGACCCATGTGCATTAGAATAAATGATGCCGCGCAAAGTACCGCAAAAATGGTCATAGCTTCCGCCGCCCGGTTAATTGACGTCCGCCATTTTTGACGGAAAAGCAAAAGGATAGCCGAAATCAACGTACCAGCATGACCAATACCTACCCACCATACGAAGTTTGTAATGTCCCACGCCCAGCCAACTGTTTTGTTCAAGCCCCAAACGCCCAGTCCTTCCCACCACGTCCAAAAAACGCAGGCGGTACCATAGATGAGAACTACGACTGAAATAATGAAGGCAACCCACCACTCCTTGGTTGGCTTTGCCTCCACGTGGCGGCATATATCTTCCGTTACGTCGGCGTACGTTTTTGCGCCGGTAACCAGCGGCGGTCTTACGGGTGAGGTAACATGCATACGGTTAGAATTTTATAATATTAAATTTCTTATATATTTCGATAATCAAGCGTCGGCCATTCCAGGGGCTTCGGCTTCTTTGTTACGAATTTTCGTCAGATATGAAATCTGCGGGCGTACGTTGATTTCCTCCAGCATATGGAAGGCCCGTCCTTCGCGCTCTACTTCCAGAATCTTGGAAATACGGCTTTCGGAATCGTTCATATCGCCGAAGGTAATCGCGTTGGTAGGGCAGGTCTGCTCGCAGGCCATTTTTATCTCGCCGTCCACAGGACGTCTTCTTTCTTTTTTCGCGTACAGTTTTCCTTCCTGGATTCGCTGCACACACATCGAACACTTTTCGATAACGCCACGCGACCGGACGGTCACTTCGGGATTGATGACCATCTTCCCGAGGTCGTTGTTAAAGTTGTAATCAAAGTCGTCGCTGTCGAAGTACTTGAACCAGTTGAAGCGGCGTACTTTGAAGGGGCAGTTGTTGGAACAGTAACGCGTACCGACGCAACGGTTGTAAGTCATTTGGTTCAGACCTTCGGAACTATGCGTGGTAGCCAATACCGGGCAAACCGTCTCGCAGGGCGCGTTGTTGCAGTGCTGACACATTAGCGGTTGGAAAGTCACTTCCGGATTCTCGGATGCCTCTTCCAGATCATCTAGGCTTTCCGCCGACTTGCTGCTGTAATAGCGGTCGATGCGAATCCAGTGCATTTCGCGGCGGTTGATAACCTCTTGCCGACCCACTATTGCAACGTTGTTTTCTGACTGGCAGCCGACGACGCAAGCTCCGCAACCCGTACAGGAGTTGAGATCGACGATCATACCCCAGGAGTGGTTCTTATATTCGTGGCCGTTCCACAGGGTAATGTCCGTAGCTACTTTCGGGCCTTCGGAAGTTTCGACTTCGGGGACGAAGCGACCCGCCATTACATTCTTCTGGTAATCGCCCAGCACGGCATCCTGCAATACTGACTCACGACCCATCACCGTATCGTGCGTTTGGGTTTGGGCAATATCTCTGGTGCCGCCGCTTTTCGTTAGGGTCACTTCACCCGGACGGAAAGACAGGTAACCGTTGTTAAAGGTAGCCCATGGATAGACGTTCACGCCCACTCCATCAGCTGATTTTCCGGCCTTTTCACGACCATAGCCGATAGCTGCTGCTACCGTTCCTACTGCCTGGCCAGGCTGAATAACGACGGGCAATTCAAGGGCTGTGCCTTTATAATCGATTGAAACCAAATCGCCCTGCTCTACGCCTAACTCAGAGGCGGTTGCTTTGGACAGGCAAGCGTAGTTATCCCAACAAGCTTTCGTTACCGGATCAGGGAATTCCTGAATCCAGGGACTATTGGCAAGATTTCCAGTACCCATGCCCACTTTTTCGTAGAGGACAAGTTCCAGACCTGAGCCATTTGCTTTGTAGGTTTTTGCTATGGCCGTCGCGTCATCGGCGCTGGTAGTCAGCGTCACAGTCGTTGAATTCGCAGTTGGCAGAAGATCCGGCACGGTGGATCCCGAGTTAGCAGCCTTAGGTTCGAGCAGGCCGTCGTGCAGGGCTTTCATCCAGAATTGGTCAAAGCTGCCTGAGACTTGCGAGTACATGTTACTGCGCCAGTAAGATTTTACATACTCATGGTAATCCTCACTCTTACCTGCCCACTTCAAAAGGCTTGATTGTGCTTGGCGGGTATTGTAGATCAGGCTAATGGTTGGCTGAGACAGGCTGTAATAACCTGTACGCGGTTCAGCGTCGCCCCACGATTCGAGGTAGTGTGAAGCGGGACAGATGTACTTAGTCAGCGAAGCGGTCTCGTCAGGCCGAGCGGCGAACGAAATGCTCAGGGGTACTTTAGGTAACGCGGCGGCGATTTCGGCCCCGCGCGGATGGTCGTACACCGGGTTGGCGTCCAGGAACATGACCGCGCCTACACGGCCACCTTTCAATTCGTCGATGAAACCGTTCATGGCTACATCATCACCTTGACGAAGATTATAAGGCGCACCAGAAATAGTGCTACCGTTGCTGCCCAGCATGTTGTTGAGCGAGCGAACCAGATTTTGTACGTTGATGTCGTTAACGCCGCAGACGACCAGAGATTGCCCTTTGGCGGCAATCAAATCAGCAGCGGCTTTGTCAAGATGCGGGACATTGACCGCAGCAGCTGAGACGGAAGTTCCGCCCATTTTGCCCGCCACCTTATTGTAGAGAGCAGCGACGACCAACCCCATTTGCGAAGGCCTTACCCCCGCGCGATAGTCAGCGTTGGAACCCGTCAACGAAAGTTGAGACTCGAATTGATAGTGCCGCGACATTTCCTTCTTACCACCCTTGGCACTGCTCAACTTTCGCGTTTCGACATACTGCTTGGAGAAAGCCATTGGAGCGATCCAGGTACCCAGGAAATCTGCGTCGATGCTGACGATGGTCTTTGCTTTACTGAAATCGTAAGCTGGTACTTTGCCGCCGTTAGCTTTCAAAAGAGCAGAGGCAGAATTAGCGTCGTATTGAATATGGGTCGTAGCGGGGTATTTAGCCACGAAATCGGCAACGACTGCTTTAGTAGAGGGACTGATAATTGTAGAAGATATCAAACGGATAGGCGTACCACCCGCTGCAACTTTTGCCAGTTGCGACATGATTTCTCTATCTACCTGCTCCCAGCTGACCTTGGTGTCCGATCCCTTGGCGGGGCCCTTCAATTTCTCGATGTCGTACAGACTCAACAGCGTTCCGTGAACGCGGGCGCTTATGCCGCTGGCAAAGCTGGAAAGATTATTTGGTTCGAGTTTGATGGGGCGACCTTCGCGGGTCTTGACCAGCACGCTGGCGTAGTCGCCACCTTCGGCGTAGGTAGAGGCGTACCAGTTGGCAATTGTCGGAAATTCGCCTTCGGGCTTATTAAGGTAAGGAACTGCGTACCGAACTGGCGTTTCGCAAGCAGCCAACGATACAGCGGCCATGCCGAAGCCCAAAACTTTCAGGAAATCCCGACGGTGGGTTCCCATGCCGTCCACCAGGCTTTCGTATTCTTTCTCGACGGGAGGGGCAGGGGCAAACTCACTATTGGCATTTTTGACAAAGTCCTTGTCGTTTTTCAACTCTTCCAGACCTTTCCAATACCTCTTATTTGTACGTTCCATAAAACTGTTCTATACGAATCTCTTCTTGGGACCTGACAGTCGGCAGTTATTCAGTACTGACTGTCAATTGTTCATTCTAGTAATGGCACTTGGAGCACTCCAAACCACCGATATCCGCCACTTTGAGGGCATCCTTGCTGCCTTCGTTGTGCACCTGTACGAGCTTGTCGTAATAAGCATTGCCTTTTGCGTTAACCTCAGTTTTGCGGTGACAGTCGATGCACCAGCCCATCGTGAGTGACGATCGTTGCTCTACCACTTCCATGTTTTGTATTTCTCCATGACATTGCTGACATTCCAGTCCGCCTACATTCACGTGCTGGGCGTGGTTGAAATAAGCAAAGTCGGGTAGATTGTGGACGCGCACCCACTCAATGGGTTGATTGTTCTCAATGGCCGCGTAAATCTTCTGAATCTCGGGAGACTCTTTTTTAATCACCCCGTGGCAGTTCATACAAATATTGGCCGAAGGAATATGAGCTGAGCGGCTGCGGTTGGCGCCCGTGTGGCAGTAGTTACAGTCGATCTTGTATTCCCCAGCGTGTAGTTTGTGCGAATAAGCGATGGGTTGCTTGGGTGCGTAACCCTGATGTACCCCCACATTGAATGCCCCGTCGATAAGTGCCTTGGTTACCAAAAGCACAAATACCCAAATCGTCGCCGAGCGAATCGCCGGATTATTAGCCGTTTTAGTTAAAGTACCTTTCAGACGCTCCATGAAGGGAGCCCCTGTCTGAGTAGCCACTGCATCGCCACTCACTGCTTTTGAAAGTAAGGTAACGACGACCAGCAGAACGCCCAGTACCAAGAGCATCACAACCAGCAAGGCCACCAGCACCAGTACGAAGAGATCGGACGGCGCGCCAGATTGCGCCACCACTGCGCCCGCCGCCGCTGGAGCGCCCGCTACCGCTGCAGGAGCCGCGTTGGCTTCTTCGACGTAAGCAAGAATATCTTTGATATCAGTTTCCGACAAGTTTGGGAAACTCGTCATCTGCGCCTGATTATATTGCTTGTACAGCGCTACTGCTTCGGCATCACCCGACGCAATCATCGCCTGCGAGTTCTTGATCCATTTGACGAGCCACGGGAATTCGTGACGCTGCTGCACACCTTTCAGACCGGGACCCACTGATTTTTCAGCGGAGGTATTGTGACAGCTAGCACAATTTTGTTTGAAGATGGTTTCGCCATTGGCTACGTCAGCATCTGCGGCCGGGGCGGGGTCTTGTGCCAGCACAAATAGGGGAAGACAGAAGAGTAGCAGTCCTGCAATAAATCGTTTCATTTTAAAGGGTAATTTTTTCTTATTAGATGTCTTTCTCGCTTCAAAAAGGCTCAAAAAATGGGCCACTCTTGCCGATCAACGCGCAAATCTACTCCACGAATTTTTATCCACAAAAGTATTAAGGCTATATTTTACCTCAATCACTTATTTATATTTTTTCTAAGCTTGAAGGTTTAATTGTACGCCCAAATGGCCCATTTATCAGCTCAGTACAAAAAAATACCATTTGTGCGAGCCAATTGTTTTGACTTTTACAAATGGTATTTTTCCAATTCCTGTAACTTAAAAATGTTGAGGTTCCGAGCGGATTCGAACCGCTGTAGGAGGTTTTGCAGACCTCTGCCTAGCCACTCGGCCACGGAACCGTTTTTGCCGTCCGGTTGCCCGCTTTCGCCCGCTCCCGGACGGCAAATTTAGAAATTAATCGGACTCGGTCCGCTTA
>NZ_JBGSXF010000709.1:0-3478 GCF_041751555.1 Persicitalea sp.
GGGCCAACCACCGAGCCGATGATGTAATGTGTATCAGTTGGATTGTTGATCCAATGCCGCATGGCTTCGTTGGTGGCATCTTTGAGGGTTTTGGAGCCGCAGGTCGCGGGCCGCACCTCAGCCCCGAGCATTTTCATGCGGGCCACATTAGGAGCCTGGCGCTCAATGTCGAGTTCGCCCATATAAACAATGCACTCTACGCCCATCAGGGCGCAGACGGTCGCCGTGGCCACGCCGTGCTGCCCGGCCCCGGTTTCGGCCACGATGCGCTTCTTGCCCAGCCGCTGCGCGAGCAGGATTTGCCCAATGGTATTATTGACTTTATGCGCTCCGGTATGGCAGAGGTCTTCACGTTTGAGATAGACAGTCGTGCCAAATTTCTCGGAAAGCCGCTTAGCCAGGTACAGTGGCGTAGGACGGCCCACGTAATGGCGCAACAAGCCGTTGAACTCCGCTTGAAAACCAGGATCCGCCATGATGTCGAGGTAGCGCGTGCGCAGTTCCTCCACATTGGGATGCAGCATCTCCGGTACGAAGGCCCCACCGAACTGACCATAATAGCCGTTCTCGTCCACTTGATACGAGACTTTTTCTTCCAGTACTTCCATAATCAAACTTCTAGTTCTTCCTCTTCCTTGATGCGGATTTTGTCAATGAGTTTCTCTACTTCTTCAATATCTTTCATGCCCGGTGCCGTTTCGTAGCGGCTGTTGACATCAATGCCGTAGATCGGCACGTCAGCGGCCAAGACTAAAAGTTGATCGATGTTTTCATTGCTAACGCCGCCACTCACGAAGAAAGGCTTCTCGCCATCGTAGTTGCGCAGAATGTTCCAGTCGAAGGCCATGCCATTTCCGCCGCGCAGTTCGCCTTTGGTGTCAAACAAGAACAAGTCGCAAAAAGGTTTGTAATTGTTCAACATCGCGAAGTTAAAATCATTGTCCACCGCGAACGATTTAATGACACTCAGTCCCTTCTGCCGCAGTACCCGGCAAAAATCCGGCATCTCGTTGCCGTGCAACTGCACGTATTGCAGGTCGTACTGCTTAGCGATTTTCGTGATATGATCGGGATTGGAATTCACGAAAACACCCACTTTCTTGGTGGAGGAAGGAATGCGCCGCACGACTTCCGGGTCTAATTCTTCCCCCACGTAGCGGGGCGATTTGTCGTAAAATATAAATCCAACGAAGTCAGGTTTCAAAGAAATCAAGGCTTCGATATTGGCGGTATTACGCATTCCGCAGACTTTTAGCTTCATACTATCAAGGGTTTTTGTTCAATTATTTTAAAAAGGGCTTTTTGCAAAGATTCTAATGCCGCCGCCGGATCAGACGTCTTCATAAAGGTTTCACCGATCAGAAATCCGCGATAACCTTGCTCAAAAAGCCGGACAATCATTTCGGCGTCTTTCAAGCCGCTCTCGGAGATTTTGACAAAATGGTTGGGAATTTGCGCCGCGAGTTCGATGGAAGTTTCTACGGAAGTCGAGAAGGTTTTTAAATTACGGTTATTGACGCCCACCATATCTACTTCATCGCACAAGCTTTGGGCGAGTTCTTCAGCGTTGTGTACTTCCAGCAGTACTTCTAGACCTAGATCATGGGCTTTTTTGGCAAGAAACCGTACCTCTTGCGATGAAAGGCACGCCGCAATGAGCAGAACTACGTCCGCTCCCAGCGCTTTAGCTTCAAAAAGCTGGTATTCGTCGATCATAAAATCTTTCCGCAGCATTGGAGTGTCGGGATTTGCGGTTCGGGCTTTACCAAAATCCGCAAAACTACCCCCAAAAAACGGTTCATCGGTCAGTACTGACAAGCCCTTCGCGCCAGCGGCCACGTAGCCCGCCGTGACCATTTCCGGCTCGACATTGCCGTTGATAATTCCTTTGGAAGGCGACTGCCGCTTAAATTCCGAGATAATTCCAGGCGTGTCGGCTTGGCGCAATGCATCAGCCAGCGAAAGCGTCGGGCGCGAAAAAAGCGGCTCACGTTCCAACGCACTTTGCGACTTGACCGCTTTGGTTGCAGCTATCTCGATGCGTTTTTGGGCGACAATTTTATCTAAAATGTTCATTGAGTTTATCCAGAAAACTATCCTACTCTTCAAAAATGGTGGAAACGGCTATGTTGAAACCAGGGAAGACATGACTTGTGATGCTATCCTCAATAGTGACAATAGGCAAACCAATAAACTTGCCGAACTCATTGAGTACATATACCATTATCGTTTCGTAGGCAGGGTCAACTAGCCAATACTCTTTCACGCCATTTTCCTCATAAACTCCGAATTTATTTTTTACCTCTATACGGGAATTGCCAGGAGAAAGTATCTCTATGACCCAATCCGGGGCGCCAATCGCTCCTCTGTCGTCTAAATTGGCTTTTCCACAAAAAACACATAGATCAGGTTGCACTACGGTGTAAATTTTATCCGTCTTCTCGCCTCTTCTCGGCGCAAGCCGGACATCGAAAGGTGCGGGGTATATTTTGCAAGTTTTTATATCCAAGAAGTTGAAAATTTTTCCCTGAAGAATACTGGAAATTTCCTGGTGTCGACGCGAGGGAGCGGGCGACATCTTGAATAATTTTCCTTTAATCAGTTCCACGCGCTCCTCGAACTGCCATTTCAGGTAGTCCGCGTAGCTGTACGTTCCGTTTAAATCCAGTTGATCCAGGCTCGTAATCATAGTTCTACCAGTTTCTGAAAACTCTCTAACGCCTTTTTACTCTCAATTGATTCCTGAGCCTTCGCTACTGCATCAGTCAAACTAAGCGACGGGTCGGCGGCGTGCAGGGCCAACGCTGCGTTGGCCACGACAGCCTGTTTCTGCGCGGAGGTGGCTTCGTCGTTCAGCACGTTCATGAAAATTTGGGCCGATTCCGCGACGGTTTCACCTCCTGCCAAAGCCTCCGCCCGAAAGGTGTCGAGTCCCAACTGCGCGGGGGATAGTACTTGCTCGGCTTGCGGGGTAATGACTTTGAACGGCCCCGTCAGCGAAACCTCGTCGTAACCATCCAGTCCGTGAACGACCATGAATTTCTTGTCGGTTTGCTGGTAAAGATAGGCATAAAGCCGCGCCAATTCAAGGCTGAATACGCCCGCAAGCTGTTTTTGGGGGAAAGCCGGATTGGTCATCGGGCCAAGCATATTGAAAAAAGTCTTGACGCCCAATTCCCGTCGCACCGGGGCGACGTTCTTCATGGCGGGGTGAAACAAAGGCGCGTGCAGGAAGCAGACACCCGTTTCGGCAATCGCCCGCTCGAGGTAGTCTTGCTCGTTGCTAAACTTGACACCCAGATGCTCAAGTACCGTCGAAGAGCCGCAGGTTGAAGATACACCGTGGTTGCCGTGCTTAGCCACGCGCTGCCCCGCTCCCGCCACCACGAAGCATGAGAGCGTCGAAATATTGAAGGTATCCTTACCATCACCCCCCGTTCCGCAGACATCCATCGGATCGTAATCTGCTAAATCCACC
>NZ_JBGSXF010000710.1:0-2122 GCF_041751555.1 Persicitalea sp.
AAGCTGGTGCTGGCCCGAACCCTGCTCAACAAACTCGACACGCCACAAGGCGTATGGGAAGCCGTCGAAAACAGGCATAGGCTCAGGAAGCAGGATTTGCTCAGGCGTAAGCATCATACTTGATTTAACAAAGTAGAATTAGAGACATCAGAGGACTAATTCGTTGGAAAGAAATCAAGTTTTTCAACAAAAAAAACGTAGCGGAGTTTGAATAAATACTCTCCTGATCGTAAGGACTTCTCACAGAAACCAGTGGAAGGAATCCTCGCTATTGTTAACCGCTGATTGAGCCGAATGAGGGCTTTCGCACCGCGGATTTCGGGGTACGATTATTTTATCTCGATTGCTTACCCATAAGTCTAAACGGTAATGGCTAAAAAAGTCCTCTATTGGCATCGATCAGATCTAAGATTGCATGATAACGAATGCCTCGCCCGAGCCTGCTCGGAGGATAATGAGGCACTGCCCGTGTACATATACGATGAGCGCCATTACCAGATGCTGGATCTGGGCTTCCGCAAAACGAGTCACCTACGATATAGGTACTTGCAGGATACGCTACACGATCTCAGAGAAAACTATCAGAAGATAGGCGGAGATTTGCTGATTAGGCACGGCAAGCCGGAGGAGATTTTACCACAACTCATTGCCAAATACGAGTGCGATGAATTGATTTTCCAAAAGGAAATCATGAGTGAGGAAACCGAGGTGGAATCACTGTTGACAGAAGAATTGAAGTCACAGCCGTGCAAGATAACTCCGATTTGGGGCCGGACTTTGTACCATATCGACGATATTCCTTTCGAACCAGCCGAAGTACCCCTCACGAGCAAAACCTTCCGCATCAACACTTCCAAAGCCACGCAACCTCGGGCGTTGTTTCCTATCCCGGAGCGAATCGACGTAATACCTTTGGAAGATTACGGTAAGTTGGATTGGCGCCCGGAGATCGGTTTTACGGACGAAGAGTTGGCCACCGACTACGACGCCGACGCCTTTCCCGCCGGGGAAACCGCCGCTCTGGAACGCCTTCGGTACTATACATTTGACTCGGAACTTTTGACCAACTACAAATGGACCAGAAACAGGTCATTGGGGCTGGATTATAGCAGCAAATTCTCGCCCTACCTGGCGCACGGTAGTTTGTCACCCCGGCAGATTTACCACACGGTGAAGGATTACGAAGACAAGGTTAAGAAGAACCGTTCGACCTGGTGGCTGGTATTCGAGGTAGTGTGGCGGGATTATTTCAGTTTTTTAGGGCTTAGATTTGGCGACCGGGTCTTTTATTCGGGAGGATATAAGGGCGCAAAAACCGACTGGAAGGAAGATTACGATTTATTCGACCGCTGGAAGTACGGTAAGACGGGTATTCCGTTTGTGGATGCTCACATGTACCAACTGAGCCGCACGGGTTTTATGAGCAATCGGGGTCGGGTAAATACGGCCAGTTTTTTCTCGCGTGACTATGGCGTAGACTGGCGCTGGGGCGCGGCCTGGTTCGAGAGCCTGCTGCTGGATTATGACGTGTGCTCCAACTGGTTCAACTGGAATACGCAGGCGCTGCATATGTATTACACCAATCCCCTCCACCAGTCTTTGAAATATGATAAAGCGACGGAATACATCAGTTCCGAACTGGATTATTTGAATAAACTACCACTCGCCTACAGACACGCCCCGTGGTTACTATCCGACGACGAACTTGAAGAACTGGGTATACCGCGATATAAAAGGCCAGAAGAAATCTACAAAAAATGGACTAGATCGATCAACAATATCCAGAAGTTGATCGATGCCAAGACCGAAACCATCACTGACAACCAATAACACCATACCATCTCTATGAAAAAAATTGCCATTATCGGCAGCGGAGCTACCGCTATTTATCTCCTCAAACATCTGATGGACAATACCGATGTACTACAAGACCACATTGAGGAAATTGCTGTCTTTGAAAAAGGAGACATCCTGGGTATGGGAATGCCCTACAACCCCAACACCACGGACTTATGCAACTTATCCAATATCGCCTCAGAAGAACTACCAGAACTTATCGTTCCGTTTGCGAAGTGGTTGAAGCAGCAGGACAAAAAGTCGATGAAAGCGCTGGGCCTGGCGG
>NZ_JBGSXF010000711.1:0-1748 GCF_041751555.1 Persicitalea sp.
CCAAACTACCTCACCTACCCCTTTCTGTGGGGCCAGGATGACGGGTTCGGTCTGGATTTTGGAATTGGCCTTGGCGATGGCCACGGCGGTTTCGGCGCATTTAGCGATGCCGTCGGGCGTCACGTCGCTGGTGGCCGAAAATCCCCAGGTACCATTGGCGATCACGCGGACGCCGATGCCGTACGACTCGGCGTTGGTGACGTTCTGCACCTTCATTTCGCGGGTAAACAGGAATTGCTGCAAATAGCGGCCAATGCGGACATCGGTGTAGGTCGCGCCCTTGCTCTTGGCAGCGTTGAGGGCGATATCGGCCATTCGTTTCTTGGCGGCGGCATCGGCAGCAGGTTCCAGCAGTTGGGCAGCCTCTACTTCGCGGCCCATGACCAGGCCAAACGGCAGCATGGCCGCGCCCGCAGTCAGGCCGGAAAGTTGCATGAATTTTCTTCGTTGCATTTTTAGGTGGGTTGGGAGTGCTTCGGCTCCGCTCAGCATGACAAAGGACTATTGTCAGTCTGAGCGGACCGGGCTGGCGTACCAGTCGAAGACAGTCTGTTTAGGTACAAAGTTAAAACTTAGCAAAAATGCCGCTTTGCGTCCAGAACGCCAAATATTTTGTTGTACTAACTATTTCCTCCTCCCTTTTTCATATTCACAAGCCACTTTGTCCGAAATCTCGTAAAACGCCTTAAAGTTCGACGCTTTCGGATCCATGCAGCCTTTTAGAGGCAGAAGTTCGATGTTGCGGAAGTCGATGGCGTGGCTTTCGCTCTGGAAGGCAATGTACCCTTCTTTGAGAGGGGTATTATCCAGCTTACGCCAATGGGCAGCATCTTCCTTGGTGAAGTGCGCCATTTCGAAGGTGTTGTTCTTGCCCACAAAATCGCCACCGATGCGGGCTTTGGTGTAGGTGAGTACCGTATCGCTTTCGACAATATGATAAATGATGGAATCGGCGTATACGATAGCCTCGCCTTTTACCCACTGATCGCCTTCATAGGTTTTGGAAGTCGAAGTGATGCAATGCGCCATGTCCAGCTTGCCGTTGATGTTGGCGATGGTACCGGGCGAGCAAAGGTTTCCCGTGGCTCGCTCGCCACTGCCCAAGCCACCCAAGAACTGCATTTCCAGCGATACCGGGAAGGTCTGATCTTTTCCCAAACTCGCCGCCGATTGAGAATGCAGCATCACGCCGCTGTTGCGGACGTTCCACGAGTCGCCTCCGGGCAACTGCTCGCCCAGAAAGCGGTACTCGAATCGCAGGCGATAATAAGAGTACGGTTGCTTGTAGTATATGTGCCCATACCGCCCGTCGAACCGATCGTAGCCATCGTACTTCACGCGCATCATTCCGTCCTCGGCTAAGAAGGTATTTTTGTAGTTGTCGTTCACCGCGTAGCCCGCGATTTTGACATCCCAGCCCGTGAGGTTTTTGCCGTTGAAAAGTTGAATCCAGTCGGTGGCTTTGGGGGCTTTGGGTTGGGCGTGTAAAGTACCCAAAATGGACAATGACAAGACGAGAAAAAAAGCTTTGCGAAGTAGTTTCATGGAAATAGCGATCAGATTTGTTCTTGACAAAAAGGGCAACTGGCCGTTATACTACTTTTCAGCCATCACTTACCGTTGTAGAAGTCAGTAGGAACGAGAAGACGCTATTGTTTCATGCTTTCAAAAATCGGTAAAGCCCAGTTGTTCACCTCTCCGTACACTTTTCCAAGTTTGCCGTTGGCTGACCTGAACAGTAGCCTAGC